>JAYUBR010001093.1:0-3797 GCA_043740775.1 Ferruginibacter sp.
AATGCGTGGAAATGCAATAGAGTATTTTGTTTGCCAATATGTTTTTTGTAAATAATCTAAATGCAATGCACAAAAAAAAGAATCGGTACGCCAGTCTTCCAGTCCTAATAAAACGGCTAACCCTATTTTATGCATTCCTGCAAGTCCAATCCTGTCTGGGGTTTCAAGGCGATAATAAAAATTTGATTTCTTGCCTTTAACATGGTAGTCCTTGTATTTTTCTTTGTGATAAGTTTCCTGGTACACTAAAACAGCATTTATACCGGCAAATTGTAACTGTGCATATTCCTCCTGCGACAAAGGTTGTACTTCGATTGAGATATTGGCAAAATGCGGCCTTATAATTTCTATTGCCTTGAGAAAATAATCAACATGCACAGTATGATTTGATTCGCCTGTTACCAACAATATATGGTCAAAGCCATTTTGTTTGATAACATTTATTTCCTGTAAAATTTCGGCAGCCGTTAATGTTTTTCTTTTTATTTTATTGTCTAAACTAAAGCCACAATAGGTACAAATGTTGCTGCACTCATTGCTTAAATACATGGGTGCAAACAGCTGAATTGTTTTTCCAAAACGTTTTTGGGTTAGCTGATTGCTAACCTGTGCCATCTGTTCCAAATAGGGCATAGCGGCTGGAGAAATCAATGCTTTAAAATCTTCCAGCGTTCTATTTTTATTTGACAGTGCAGCTTCTACATCTCCTATAGTTTTGGCTAGGATAGATTCCTGCACTTCATCCCACTGGTATTTATCGTAAATGTCTTTAAACTGTTTCATGTAAAAATTGAGTTAAAGGACTTGATGCAATTGCATGATTTGCTTTACCTGCCAGCAGGCTTTCAAAAGCTATACGGCCCGCTTGCACAGCAAGTTTAAAAGCAATGGCCATTTGTACCGGGTTGCCGGCAACAGCAATGGCTGTGTTTACCAGCACTGCATCGGCACCCATTTCCATAGCCAATGCCGCATCTGAAGGGGAGCCAATACCTGCATCAATAATCACGGGCACTTTAGCCTGTTCGATGATGATTTGTAAAAAGTCAAAAGTTTTTAACCCTTTATTGCTGCCTATTGGTGAACCTAAAGGCATTACGGCTGCCGTTCCAGCATCTTCCAGCCTTTTACACAAAACAGGGTCGGCATGAATATAGGGCAATACTATAAACCCAAGTTTTGCCAATTCTTCGGTAGCTTTTAAAGTCTCAATAGGGTCGGGCATTAAATATTTTGGATCAGGATGAATTTCCAATTTTACCCAGTTTGTTTCTAATGCTTCCCTTGCCAATTGTGCAGCCAGCACAGCTTCTTTAGCAGTACGAACCCCTGATGTATTTGGCAATAGATTAATGTGGGGATGCCGCAGATGTGCTAATAAATTATCGGTATCTGTATTTAAATCTACCCGTTTTAACGCTACGGTTATCATCTCTGATTCAGATGCTAAGATTGTCTCTTCCATTTGTAATGAAGAACCAAATTTACCTGTTCCCAAAAATAACCGTGATTGAAATTCTTTGCCGGCGATTATTAAATTTTTCATAACATGTATGCATTTATTTCTTTTACTAATTCTTTTTTGTTAGGATGATGGGTGATGATACCCGAACCGGCTAATCCGTAAACACCTGTTTGCAATATGGATAAAATGTCTTCTGTTACAATACCACCGATAGCATATATCGGGATATCAATATTGCGTCGCCTTAATTCATCCATAATATTTTTATACCCTTCCAACCCCAACACCGGACTTAGCTTTTTTTTGGTTGTTGTAAACCGCAGTGGTCCTAAGCCTACATAACTGCAACCTTCTTGCACCCGTTGCAACACATCCTGTAAAGTATTGGCAGTACCTCCAATAATTTTATCAATACCTACAATTTCAACGGCTTCTTTGATAAGCATATCTGTTAGACCAAGATGAACGCCATCTGCATCAACAGCCTTTGCAATTAGTGGGTGATCGTTTATTATAAATGTTGCACTATAAGTATCACATACTTTCTTTACTTCCTCTGCTGTTGTTTTTAATTCGTATTCTTCTGCATTTTTAAAACGAAGTTGTACCCAACTGCAACCTGCATCTAATGCCTCGTTTATATTTTTCAATTGCATTGCTGCTGTTTCGCCTTGTGAAATGTACTGTAGTTTACTAAACATGGTGGTATCCTAATAATGTATTGTTACTTGATAAGAATGTTTCAATGTATTTTTTTGCATTTGCACAAGCTGTTTGCAGGTTAAAAGCTAATGCAATATTTGCTGTAATGGCGGCAGATAATACGCAGCCAGAACCATGTTTGGCAGAGCCATCAGCAGAACCGGGATTAAATTTCACGACATCGCTTTTAGTGTATAAATAATCTACACCCTTTTCCTCCTCGTTATGTCCACCTTTCAATAATACATTACAATGTGCCGAGATTTTTTGTGCTGCTTCTTTGGCAGTGGCAGAAGGCATCAGTAGTAATACTTCATTATAATTTGGAGTTATTAAAAATACTTTAGCAAGCATATCTTTTAATACTATTTCATCTATCTGTTCGTTCCAAAAAACAAAGCCACTGCTTGATTTTATAACGGGATCTACAATAATTTTAATGCCTGTTTTTTTTTGATGAACAAATGAAATGATATTTTTCAATCGATCTATATTTTCTACAATACCAATTTTTACTGCTGTTACATCATATCGATTCAATAAAGTTTCCAGTGCTTTTAAAATATCTTTTTCTGCTTCCCATTTAATAGAAATAAACAGATCTTCTGTTTGTAAGGTCTGCGCCGTATTAACAGCTAAGCCAACCACTTTATGTTGTTCAAATGTTTTTATATCAGCCATTATCCCTGCTCCGCCGCAAGGGTCAAAACCGGCAATACTTAATACTATAGGTCTCACTGCTTCCATGCTTTTTGCAATGCTTTAAATTGTAAAATACTTTCACCGGTGTTTTGCCAAATACTACCCAAAACTGCTGCACCATTGAATTGCATTTTTTTTAATGCTAGAATATTTGTTGCATCGATACCTCCAATAGCAAAAACCTTTGAATGATTTGCCTGAACAGGAAATATAAAACCTTTGGCAGTTACAGCAGTATAACCCGTTTTAGAAATACTATTAAATACAGGTCCGAAAAAAGTATAGTTAATTGCGGTAGCCAAATTTTTGTACTCCTGCACCTGGTGTATTGAAGTGGATAAAATATAATTTGCTGCTTTTAATTTTATCAACACTTCATTACTCGTTTTTATTCTGTTTGTTTCTGTAAAATGCAAACGCTTTATGTCAAAATTTTCGGCCAGTTCATGATGCTGGTGTAAAGAAATTTTATGATGGTATTGCAATTTAATTTTTTGTAATAATTGTTTTATTTCGCCAATTGCAACACCAGGTTTCCTTAAGTGCAATACTTCTAAACCTTCATCAAATAATTTATTGATGATAGTTGCTTCACTATTTATGTGTGTTGGATGAGAGATTACAACTAACACTTATTGATAAATTTCTTTACCACTTTCTATAAAAGCTTCCGATTTTTCTTGCATACCTTTTTCTGCAAAATCTCTAATCTCCTGTGTTATCTGCATGGAGCAAAACTTAGGGCCGCACATAGAACAAAAGTGTGCAATTTTTGCACCATCTGCAGGCAAGGTTTCATCGTGAAATTCCCGAGCTGTATCAGGGTCAAGCGATAAATTAAACTGGTCTTCCCATCTAAATTCAAATCTTGCTTTACTCAAGGCATTATCCCTGTATTGCGCACCAGGGTGACCTTTCGCAAGATCCG
>JAYUBR010001094.1:0-1051 GCA_043740775.1 Ferruginibacter sp.
AAGATCCAACTGCGATTTAAGATGTGGCATACTCATCCTTGCTTTTAAATCAACAGGTATCGAAATCATATTATTGGCGCCTATACCCAATATGGCAGCGCCTTTTGGCCAGGAGTAATGCCTGGTGGCCGAACACAAAGAAACCGGTGTGGTTTTTATATCGGGTAAATATTTAGATAATATATCGTGATAACCTATGCTTTGAACAGTGTAATTGGTAACCAGGTTACCAAAAACTGTTGGGTCAATATTGTATTGCTTACTTATATTTTCTGCTATTGCCAGCACTTCATCAATGGGCAGGTTTAATATAGTCCAGCTATCCAGATCAATTAATTTTGCCGTAGAACCGTTTAATAATTTTATGGTATAATTTTTTGCTGCTTGTAAACCGGGTTCATTTATTAACGCCGCCTTTACACTTGCCGGATAAAATTTTAAATTACGTGCCATCCACAATCCTTCTGCATTTGCAACAGAACCATCGCAGGTAATATGTCCCCAACCTGTAATTTGGTTGGCAGCAATTTTAAATTCGCCTGCCTTCATGCCAATCGGGTGAACAGAATATCCCAGCATTTTACACAACTCATTACCCACATGCATTTCAAGTAATGTAGTAACCGGCGAAGCTTCTACAGCCACATTGTTTTGATTGTATAACAGTGCAGCAAAATATCCCAGTATGCCGGGTATGGTGCAATCCCAAAGCATGTGCCCAATGGTACGCATACTGAAAAAAGTACCCGACTCTTTTAATTTATTAATGAGCTTTTCGTATTCATAACCCATTGTTACCATGGTACTGATAAAGCCGGGAGATTTTTGGACAGTTGCATCAATATAATCAGGATCGCCGGGAAAATAACTATTTCTAAAATCTACATGGCCCTTAACGGCCAGCATCATTAACTCCTGCATTAAAACTGCATTGGTGCCGTGTGTTCCTAAAAATAAAGCTTCGAGCGTTTCTACGCCGGCACCTTTTAATTTAATTTTAGTTTCTTCAGATTCGTTAATGTGTGCTTCTGTTAACTCCCGGGCAAAAAGA
>JAYUBR010001095.1:0-1050 GCA_043740775.1 Ferruginibacter sp.
TACCAAAACAAACAGGCATAAACGAAATGGCTTTTTTATACAAACTATTGGAAGCATTAAAAATGGCTACTTCATTTTTTATTTTATCAATATCATATAATGATTTTGCCTTTTCCCAACAAGCGGCGGCTTCACTCACGGCTAACTGGCCATAAGGAAATTCATCGCCGGTTTGCAAAAAATTTTTCTCTTGTATTACTGAAGCTGGTATGCCCAGTTCTTCGGCAGCTTTTGCAATAGCGGCTTCAATAACAAACATACCCTGTGGCCCTCCAAACCCCCGGAAAGCCGTATTGGGCGGCAGGTTGGTACGACAACTGTAAGCTGTTGCCGTAACGTTAGGAATAAAATAACTATTAGTACAATGAAACAAAGTGCGTTCTAAAACTGAGGGTGATAAATCTGCAGCAGCGCCGGCATTCTGATAAAACGTGGCTTCATAAGCAACGATCTTTAAATCTTTATTCAAGCCTATTTTAAAATCGGAAGTATAAGGATTGCGCTTACCGGTCATACGCATATCTTCCATGCGGTGAAGACAATATTTTACTGGTTTTTTTAAATGATAAACAGCCAGCGCACAAAAAATTGCCCAACAGGTTGCCTGGTCTTCTTTACCCCCAAACCCACCGCCAAGGCGGGTTACCTCAATCTCTAAACGGTGCATGGGAATGCCCAGTACTTTTGCCATGTGGCGTTGCACAGCCGTAGGGCCCTGGGTAGATGAATATACTTTTATTGCGCCATGCTCTGACGGTAAGGCGTAAGCGCCCTGTGTTTCAATATACAAATGTTCCTGCCCGTTTGTTTCTGCAATACCTTCAAAAACATGCGTGCAATTTGTAAATGCTTCTGTAGTATCGCCCATTTTAAATGTACGTGGAGGAACCAACAGTGAATTATTTTTTTTTGCAATCCGTGGGTCGGTTATTATTTTCAGTAGTTCTATTTCAATCTTAATTTTCTTAACTGCTGCCTGGGCAATTTCTACAGAAGTGGCTACCACAAAGGCTACAGGCATTCCGTTAAAGTGCACTTCATCTTCTGCCA
>JAYUBR010001096.1:0-3791 GCA_043740775.1 Ferruginibacter sp.
TACCAGTTCTCTTTGTCCACGGCCAATAGGTATCATTGCATCAATTGCTTTAATACCTGTTTGCAATGGCTCCTTTACAGGCTCTCTGAAAATTACACCGGGTGCTTTACGCTCCAGTGGCATTTCATATAATTCACCCTGCAACGGACCTTTACCATCAATAGGCTCACCCAATGTATTTATTACGCGACCGCTCATTCCTTCACCCACGCGAATGGAAGCAATTTTATTGGTACGTTTTACTTTATCACCTTCTTTAATTTCACTGCTGTCGCCCATTAATACCACACCTACATTATCTTCCTCAAGGTTTAATGCAATGGCTTTTACTCCATTTTCAAACTCAACCAGTTCACCACTGCGCACATTGTTTAGTCCGTATACCCTGGCAATACCATCTCCTACCTGCAATACGGTTCCTACTTCTTCCAAACTTGCGCCAGCATTAAAATTGCTTAACTGCTGACGAAGTATTGCTGAAATCTCATCCGGTTTAATTTGTACCATATCTATTTAATTTTAAAAAGTTGTTTTATCTGAGTTTATGAATGTACTGGTTATCCATAAATTGTTTTTTAATATCTTTTAAATCTTTTAAAATACTTGCATCAATCAATGCTCCTTCCATTTCCAATACGTATCCACCAATCAGTTCTTCCTTTATAGCTGTTTCAACCTCAATATTTTGAAAAGAAGTAGATGCTTTTACGCTGCCAACAATATCGTTTTTAAGCTCATCGCTGATAGGTACGGCTGTTGTGATCTTTAATTGGTGAATGTTTCTCAATGTATTAAACTGTTCAATATACGCATTCGCAATTTCAGGCAGATTCGTTTCTCTCCCTTTACGAACCAATAAACGTATGAATGAGCTTGTTGTAATATTTACCCTGCCTGTTGTAATTGATTCAATAATTTTTTCTTTGGTACCAGGCTTGATGATGGGGCTACGCAATACTGATACAAAGTCTGGATTGCTTTTACAAATGCTTTGCACGAATTTCATATCTGTACAAACAACATCTACCTGATTTAACTCTTTTGCCAAATCAATTAAACTTTTTGCGTACCTGCCTGCTAAACGTGGATTATTCATTGCTTATTACTGATGTAGTTGATTAACTGATGGGCAAAGATTTTTTAATAACACTAAATTATCTTACCACCCTGATGGTTGTTATAACTAATTAAATTTTGCTTCCTGGGCTAATTGCTTAATATAAGTTTCCTGTTCTGTTTTACCAGCCAGTTCCCTGCGCAGAATTTTTTCACTTACTTCAATTACCAGTTTACCAACCTGGTTTTTCATTTCAGTAATAGCAGCCATCTTCTGTTCATTGATAGTTGTTTGTGCATCTGCCACTATTCTGGCAGCTATTTCTTTTGCCTGGTCTTTAGCTTCGTTGATTATTTTATCCTTTGTTTCCTTGGCTTCTTTTAGCATCAAAGCTCTTTCTTCACGGGCCTTTACCATAAAAGCTTCATTTTCATTTTTCAACTGCGCCATTTCAAGTTTTACTTTTTCTGCAGTTGCAATTGAGCCTGCAATATTTGCTTCTCTATCATTCAGCCCCTTTATAATAGCAGGCCATGCAAACTTTTTGAGAATAAAGAAAACGATCAAAAAAGCTAATAGTGTCCAAATTAGTAATCCCAGATCCGGTGTTAATAATTGCATTTTTTTTGCCCTCCATTCTCCCTAAGGGAGTATTTATTTATAAATTATTATCAGTTCAATTTTTATTGCTAATAGTGCAATTTTAAAATTACTGCATCCGCCGTCCTGTACTTTGGATGCAGTAATGAGTTTTAAAGTTTTAAAACAGCCGGGCTTTATGCTTTGCAACACTGTAGCCTTGAATTGTTATTGAAACCTTATAAACTTTTACAGTACCATTGCAAGGAAACCAATGATGATTGCAAACAAGGCAGCGCCTTCAACAAGAGCTGCGGCAAGAATCATGTTTGCACGTATGTCATTGGAGGCTTCTGGCTGACGGGCAATTGCTTCTACAGCACCTTTCCCAATCTGGCCAATGCCGATACCTGCGCCCATTGCTGCCAATCCGGCACCAACAGCACCACCTGCGTTAGCAAGTGCGCCTGCAGCTAAAAAAATGGTCATTAAACTCATACTTCTGTTTTATAATGATTAAAAAAATAAACGATTAAACAATCACTGCGTCATCCGGAAGATGTTCATCTTTAGGATGCTCTCCCTCGAATGCCTGCCCAACAAAAACCGCGGTTAGTACAGTAAAAATAAAAGCCTGTAAAAACGCTACCAATAATTCGATAAAATATATAAAAATTGTAAACGCAATTGAAACAGGAGAAGCACCCCAGCCAATAGCGGGGTTTATTTGTGCAAAAATAAAAATAAGGGAGATAAGGCAGATGATGATGATATGCCCTGCTACCATGTTGGCAAATAACCTGATGATTAAAGCAAAGGGTTTAATAAAAACACTTAAAAATTCTACTAAAACCAAAATAGGTTTTACAAACCCTGGCACCCCGGGTGGATTAAAAATATGCCCCCAGTAATGAGTGTTTGAACTGAACATGATTACTACAAAAGAAATAAGACCAAGCACTATTGTAAACGCAATATTGCCGGGCACGTTGGCCGTACCTGGTATCAATGCAATCAAATTATTAATAAGTATAAAAAAGAAAACCGTTAGCAGGTAAGGCAAATATTGATTGGCTTTGTGCCCTAGGTTAGGCCTGGCTACTTCATCCCTAATAAATGAAACCAGCACTTCTACTAAATTTTGCTTGCCTTTTGGTGCAGAGGTTACTCCCTGTCCTGTGCCATAACTTTTAGCAACGCTGATCATCAACCAAACCAATAGCGTTAAAGCCAGTATCATTTGTACCACATTGCGGGTTAAAGAGAAGTCATACACTTTTACTCCATCCTCTGTTGATACTATCTTGTCATCTTCGTTCAATTTATATCCATTTACTTCTTTATGCCTATGCTCAAATTCAGAAGACATAAAAAAGGAAAGCCCTTTTTGAGGAGAATATAATATAACCGGTAAAGGAATTGAAACCGGATGTTTCTGACCATCACTTCCCTCAAATTCTAAAAAATGAAATTCGTGTGCATCCATTATGTGGCCAAATATTACTTCTTTGGCGTTAAAGCCTTCTTTTTTTTCTGCTACTTTTGCTTTTGCCGGTTTTGCCTCACCTTCCTGTGCAATTACATTGTAAGATGCAGACAGTAATATTGTGCTAAAAACCAATACCAGTATAGTTTTGATGCTCTTAAATGCCATATCGTACCTCAAATTTGGCGCAAAGATAGGGGGTTTAACAGATAAATGGAGAGGGAGAAAAGAGAATTTATAACCCATTTTCAGGTCATGGTTTTAATCCAGTCCCATTTCTTTGCGAAGCAGCTTTATTTTTTAGAGTTCAGCAACATCCATTTTATCTTTACTGCGATTGACTGCCTTTTTATTAGCAATAAGCTGGTTAATATGAAGGAATGGTATTTTAATATCGGCAATGGTTGCTATTTGTAAACATTCATCAAAAGTATATTCTTCCAAACCTTTCATACCAACCATAATATCTAATTTCCAACCATTGTTTAATCTAAAACCCGTCCACCCAGCCACAAATTACATTCATTCCATCATAAAATAATCTCCCATACCTGCGTCTTTAAATGCGGCTCTTAACCCACATTGCAGCTAACCAAACCCAAGATAAGCGATAGTATGGGTTTGGTTTTTTTCGGATGGCGGTTTGTGTACTACAAATTTTATTTGCCG
>JAYUBR010001097.1:0-1049 GCA_043740775.1 Ferruginibacter sp.
AACAAAAATTTTCTCTTCTTCTATTTTATCAACAACGCCAATTTTACCGTTAAAATACCGCCGCACTTTCTCCACATCATTTTTAAGAAACATTACCTGTGTACCGATTTTCAATTTTAAATTAACATCCGCCGGGTAAGACTTCTCGTAAAATTCACCTTCAATGGTTGCATCAAAATTCTGTACTTTACCCTTCAGTTCATTTAACGCTTTAAAGTTAATGGCATCTGCTTTACTGTTGTGCGTGGTAAGTGTAATGTAGTTTTCTTCTCTCGGCGGATTGGTTGCCGGCAGGTAACGGGTGTGTAATAATTCGTAGCCTTCCTGGTCCATTTCGTTGTTACGCACCTGGTTTAAAACCTGTATAAATGCACCATCATTTTGGCGATAAATTTTATTCAGTTCCACATACACGGGTTGCTGCGATTCTATTACATGGCTGTTGAAAAAATATTCGCTTTTGTAGTAAGGAGATAATAGTTCCCACTCATCTCTTTTAATTACAGGGGGCAACTGGTACATATCGCCAATTAATAAAACCTGTACGCCGCCAAAGGGTACGGTATGCTGACTTCGAACATACCGTAAGACTGTATCAATGGCATCCAGCACATCGCAACGCACCATACTTATTTCATCAATAATCAGCAGTTCTAATTTTTGCATTACCTCTTTGCGCTCGGTTGTTAAACGCAGCCTGCTGATAAGGCTGTGCTTGTCACTAATGGTATCATCTGCTGCATAAACTTTGCTAACGGGAATGAATGGCGTGAAGGGCAACTGAAAAAAAGAATGAATGGTGGTGCCTCCGGCGTTGATTGCAGCTACACCTGTTGGAGCTACCACAACAGTATTTTTTACTTCGTTTTCTTTTACATGTTTTAAGAAAGTGGTTTTACCCGTACCGGCCTTACCGGTTAAAAACAGCGAGGCATTGGTATAATTAACAAAATCGGATGCTAATTGAAAAGATGTATTGGTGATGTCTGTATTATTGATAGCCACAAATGTTGATATTTTATTGATGACCGAAAAGCATTTTTAAAATT
>JAYUBR010001098.1:0-1048 GCA_043740775.1 Ferruginibacter sp.
AGACACAAAATCGGCTTATGGGAATCGTAGTGTATTATAATTGAAAAAGGAATATCAGCAAGAACAAAATAGTTTAAAATTCCCAACAGCAACAAAGTCGCAATGCATCCATTATCATCAAGATATCCTACATAATAAACAGCATTAAAACTTATATTGCAGATATTCTATAAATTGATATCTGATTCCATCTAATGGCAAAAAAAGAACTGAAAGAAAAAGCAATTGAAGTAACCCTTTGGGAAGCTGCCAATAAATTAAGAGGCAGCGTAGAACCGGCCGAATACAAACACGTAGTATTAGGATTAGTATTTTTAAAATTTGCCAGCGACAAGTTTGAAGAACACCGGGCAAAGCTGATTACAGAAAAGAAGGAAAAGTATATTGAGATGCCCGACTTCTACAACATGAGCAATGTGTTTTTTTTAGAAGAAATAAGCCGTTGGAGTTACATTGTAAAGAAGGCAAGGCAAAATGATATTGCGTTAATTATTGATACAGCTCTGCACACTATTGAAAAAGACAATAAAGCGTTGAAAGGCGCTTTGCCAGATAATTACTTTAGCCGTTTAGGTTTAGACATTACTAAACTGGCTGCCCTCATCAGCGAAATAGACGGCATTAATACCATTAAAGACAAACAACAGGATATTGTAGGCAAAGTGTACGAGTACTTCCTCAGCAAATTTGCATTGGCAGAAGGCAAAGGCAAAGGAGAATTTTATACACCCAAGAGTATTGTAAACCTGATTGCCGAAATGATAGAACCCTACAAGGGAATTATTTACGACCCGGCCTGTGGCAGCGGTGGCATGTTTGTGCAAAGCATTAAGTTTATTGAAAGCCACCATGGCAACAAAAAAGAGATAAGTATTTACGGGCAGGAATATACCAACACCACTTACAAGCTGGCAAAGATGAACCTTGCCATACGTGGCATTGCCGGTAATCTGGGCGAAAAAGCTGCCGATACTTTTGGCGACGACCAGCACAAAGATCTGAAGGCAGATTACATAATGGCTAACCCGCCCTTTAACCAAAAAGACTG
>JAYUBR010001099.1:0-1048 GCA_043740775.1 Ferruginibacter sp.
GGCTATTTTGTTTGGGAAGAAGGATTTAACGGTGGCAATACCGCAAAAATTTTAGTAGCCATTGTAATTATCGGCGTGGTGGGATTATTGTTGGATAAACTATTTAGCGCTATTCAGCAAAAATTTAGTTATGTCGCTTAAAAGTATCACTCAACTGTATTATAAACTATGCCGACTATGACTCAAAAAAATATATACACAGCTATATTGGTTGCGGTAATTGTTGGAAGTGTGTTGAATTTAATAAACAGTTATGACATTTTTTGGGCAGGAAAATTTACACCAAGAAATATAACGAGGATAATACTTACTTACGTTACGCCTTTTTGTGTTTCGTTGTATTCTTCCATTAAAGCAGTTAAACAAAGCAGCAATTAAAACAAATTTTAAAACTCAAACCAATTATATGAGTACTACATTAACAGCGCCGGAACCAATAATGAAATCTGTAAATACAATTACAGAAAACGGGTTAGCACCTGTATATGACGCATCAAAAAGCATAGAAATAAAAAATGTAACCGTAAGTTTTAAAACACCCAAAGGTGTTTACACTGCCGTAAAAGATATTTCGCTAAGTGTAAAAAAAGGCGAAATTATTTCTTTAATCGGCCACTCCGGTTGTGGCAAATCTACTTTAATGGGTACAATAAGCGGTATGGTAAAGCCAACCACCGGCGAGGTTTTGGCAAATGGAATAACCGTAACAAAGCCGGGACCAGACCGGGGTATTGTTTTTCAAAATTATTCTTTGTTACCATGGCTAAGTGTTTATAAAAATATTTACGAGGCAGTGGATGCGGCAAAGAAAGGTATGTCATCGGCAGACAAAAAAACGCTTGTTGAAAAGAATTTAAAAATGGTAAATCTATGGGATCATAAAGATAAACTGCCAGGCCACTTATCCGGCGGCATGAAGCAACGGGTGGCCATTGCCCGGGCATTTTCCATCAACCCATCCATATTATTATTGGATGAACCTTTTGGTGCATTGGATGCGTTGACCAAAAGCAACATGCATGTAGAGTTGCTAAAATTATGGAACCTC
>JAYUBR010001100.1:0-3786 GCA_043740775.1 Ferruginibacter sp.
ATGACGCCACTTTCGGCAAACACTTTAAACCCCAAGTCGGACGCCTATAACGATACTTTGTGGCGGGCAATTAATAATTTAAATGTTGACCTTACCTTATTGCCCAAATTAAAACAGCAAAGAAATATCCAGGGCGTACCCACTGTTATTTTCAGCAAACTACAAGGCAATGGCCAAACCTACTCCATACTCGGCGACCCTAACCTGGGCGAGTTAAGAGGCATATTAATTGGCGTTGAAAATGTAAACAATTCAAATGCCTGTGGCGAAATATGGGTGAATGAATTAAGGCTTACTTCCATCAACGAAAAAGGAGGCTATGCTGCATTGGCAAGAATGGATATGAACCTTGCTGACCTTGGAACCATCACCGGATCGGTTTCCACACACAGTACCGGTTTTGGAACGCTGGAACAGCGGGTGGATGAAAGGTTCAGGGACGACATGACACAATTTGACCTGGCTGCCAATCTTGAATTGGGGAAATTATTACCAAAAAAAGCAGCCATCTCCATACCGGTTTTTGCAAGCTATTCTCAAACAGTAAGCAAGCCTTTGTACGATCCGTACGACCTGGATATAAAATTAAAAGATAAGCTCTCTGTATCGCCCGCCAACAAACGCGATTCCATCAACAATGCCGCGGTAGATTTTACCAGCACTAAAACGGTGAACTTTACCAATGTGCGTAAAAACAGAACCGGTACAAAAAAGCCTAAAATTTATGACATTGAAAATGTAGATGTCAGCTATTCCTACATCAACATACAGGCGCATAATCCGCTCATTGAAAACAATGAAATCACCCGGCATCGCGGTGGCCTGGGCTATAATTTTGCACCACAGCCAAAATACATAGAGCCGTTTAAAAAAATGAAATTATTTACCAAACGTAAAAAGCATTGGTTCGATCTTATAAAAGATTTTAACGTAAATCCGGTGCCATCGCAGTTAAGTTTCAGGGCCGATATTCAACGGCAGTTTGGCGCAGTAAGGCCACGCAGTGTTGGGTCTGACAAATACAAAATTCCTGAAACCTATGATAAGTACTTTACTTTTCAGCGGGATTATATTTTACGCTGGGCATTTACACGTTCCATAAATTTTGATTATAATGCTACCAATAACAGCCGCATAGATGAACCTTATGGCCGCATAGATACAAAGGAGAAGAAGGACTCGGTATTTAAAAATTTGCTGAAAGGCGGAAGAAATACGCTCTACAATCAAACAGCGAATATCAGTTATACCTTGCCTACCACTAAGTTTCCGTTACTGGACTGGACAACGGTAAACCTGAAATACCAGGCTACTTATCGCTGGATAGGTGCGTCTCGCCTGGCTGTTGAGCTGGGTAATATTTTAGAAAACGGGCAAACAAAAGAAGCTACGGCACAATTTGATTTTACCCGGTTGTACAACAAATCGAAATTTTTCAGAACGATCGACCAGCCGCAAGCAGAAAGGACGGAGAGAAAAGTTACCATCAAAACAGATACGATTTATAGGTATGTTACCAGGGATAGCGTGAAAGTAAAAGAAATAAAAAGAATAAAAACCAGGAAAATAAAAGACCCCAATGCCATGCCTTATGTTGGTACCATGGGCAGGGTATTTGGTAAATTAGTGAGTAGTTTAAAACAGGTAAATGTATCACTCTCGGAAAATGCCAATACAAGATTACCCGGTTATATGGATAGTACCCAGGCCCTGGGACGCAACTGGCGCAGTATGCAACCTGATATTGGTTTTATAGCAGGTAAACAACCCGATACCAACTGGATGAATGTAGCTGCACGAAAAGGCATCATTACTGCAGACAGTAATTTCAGTACCATATTTCAGCAGTCATTCGATCAGCGGCTATTGTTAACGGCACAGATAGAACCGGTACGGGACTTAACCATTTCACTGAATTTAAGCAAAACATTCAGCAAAAATTATTCTGAAATATTTAAGGATACTACCGGTACAGGAAACCATTTCGGTCATTTGAGTCCTTATTCAGGCGGAAGTTTTGACATCAGTTATATTTCTTACAAAACACTGTTTGGCAAATTTGATCCCAACAGAATTTCTGCTACTTTCCAAAAGTTTCAGGATTACAGACAGATTATTTCGCAACGCCTTGGGACTGCTAATAAATACAATGCCGGCGTACCGGCCGATGCGGATGGCTATGCGCATGGATATAACCGTTATGCTATAGATGTGCTGATACCAGCATTTGTTGCGGCTTATTCCGGTAAAGATCCCAAGTCGGTTTCGCTCATCAATCAAAGTAATCCAAACATCAAATCAAATCCGTACAAAGGCTTTATACCCAAACCCAACTGGAAGTTGGATTATACAGGGCTTAGCCGTGTAAAAGGGTTGGAAAAAATATTCACCAATATCACCCTTTCCCACGCCTATAATGGAAGTTTAAGTATGAACGGGTTTACATCGGCCTTGTTTTATGCCGATCAGTTCCGATATGGTTTTCCTTCTTTTTATGATACGGTTTCTAAAAACTATGTTCCTTACTTTTTGGTTCCCAACATCACCATTACCGAACAGTTTGCACCACTGTTTGGCATTGATGTAATGTTTACCAACCAGGTGCAGTTTAAAATAGATTATACCAAACAACGCACGCTTAGTTTAAGCCTGATAGATTTTCAGTTAAGTGAAACCCGCTCAACAGAATTTGCCATTGGCGGGGGATACCGTAAACGTGGCTTAAAGTTATTTGGTGGATTAAAACTGCCTATGTTTTTAAGTAAGGGCGGAACAGGCAAATTAGACAATGAAATCAACTTCAGGTTCGACATGAAGATACGGGACAACGTAACCGTAAATAACCGCTTAGACCAGCAAGCTACTTTGCCCACTGGCGGCAGTAAAGAAATAACGCTTTCACCTACCATTGACTATTATTTAAACAGCAGGGTAAACCTTAAATTGTATTTTGACCAGCGACGTGTGATACCATATATATCTTCCAGCGCACCGATCACCAATACCAGGGCTGGTGTACAAATAAGGATATCACTGGCGCAATAAATTTGTCTTCAAAGCAAAAAATCCTCACTGGTTGGTGAGGATTTTTTGCTTTGAAGACAAGCGTACCCAATTGAATTTTTCTAAAAAAGCTTTCCCAGGATTTATAGTGTTAGAAGTCAATAAAATTAACACACGTACTAATTACTACAGTATAACCGGGTCAGCTAAACCTTGTTGACAAAAAATATTTGGATAGTATGTGTTCGATAACAATTTGATATTCTTGAAAATAAATTAATTCCACATTATCTATTTAGCAATTATCATGTCTTTCAATGACCAGAGGATAAAAAGCACATCTTTTTTTGATGCTTCGTCAATTTTATGTTTATCCAATATCATCAAAATATCATCAACTACGCACATATATTCAGCAGGGTTTATATTCATTCCTTTATGCGTAGTAGGCATGTCCCTGCCGGAGTAGGCTACAGGCCCGCCACTTCCGGCGCTAAAGAAATCAATGGTGTGTTTCATGATAACTGCTAATTTTTCGGGCTGTTCTTTATAAGGCAAAAATCGGGCATTGATTGCAGGATTATTCATATGTGCCTCTACAACATCGTCAACAATTGTTGTAATACCAGTGGTGCCGCCAAGCCGCTCAAAAAGAATTGTATTCATAATGATTATTTTAAAAGTGAAGCATAATATAGAAATTTATTTTTTAAAAACCAGGTTAGTTGGCAAATCGCACACAGGATTACGGCTTGGTGATGGCTGGGAATTTGAAAAACGTCT
>JAYUBR010001101.1:0-3779 GCA_043740775.1 Ferruginibacter sp.
ATCTGTTGCACAGCAAAATAAAGTGCTCAGCGGGCAACAGCCACAACTTAGTATAAACAATTCTGGTATCATAAGAATGGTGTATGGAGAAGATGATAAAATATACTGTGCCAGTTCTACAGACAATGGCCAATCATTCCCGGATATACAATTGGTTGCTACAGTAAAAGACATGCACCTTGGAATGTCGAGAGGGCCGCAATTGGCCAGCTCAAAAAATTATTCGATGATTGCGGCTATTGATAAAAAAGGATCGGTGCATATTTTTAAGTTATCGCATGCAACAGGTAAATGGTTACCAACAAGCCTTGCAAATGATGTTGCCAATAGCGCACCGGAAGGCTTAATGAATATTGCGGCGGATAACAACGATAATTTTTATGCGGTATGGCTGGACATTAGGGCGGATAAAAATAACAAGATATGCTTTGCCAAAACCACCAGCCAGGGAAGAACATGGACCAAAAATAAAATGGCCTATATTTCACCGGATAAAACGGTGTGCGAATGTTGCAAACCCAGCATTGCAGTCAAAGGATCAAAAGTATTCATCCAGTTCAGAAACTGGTTAAACGGTTCCAGGGACCTTTATTTATTATCATCGGATAATGGTGGCAACACATTTAACCACCCGGTAAAATTGGGCAACGGCACCTGGAAATTAAAAGGCTGCCCGATGGATGGCGGTGGTTTAATAGTAAATGAAAAAGATGAGGTTACTACTGTTTGGCGAAGGAATGATAAAATATATTATTCAAAACCAGGCGAGCCCGAAATTGAAATTGCAACAGGGCGCAATTGCAGTATCTCAAACCCACGCCAGCCGCTTATTACATGGCAGGAAGGCGAGAACCTGAAAATTAAAGATGTGATTAAAAACGATGTATTGGAAGCGGGTAAAGGAGCTTTTATAAAAGCTGTGAGAACAAAAGATAACAAAATATTTTGTGCCTGGGAAACCGATGGCAACATTGCGTTTGCCAGGATGTAACGGGTGCCAGATGTTGTATTATAAGATATGCATGAGCGCTTTTAAACAATAACATTCCTGCCATTGCTGAAAAGAAATAATTTTTAAAACTTCGATTTTTACTGCGAAGGTACCGGCTTACCCGGTTGCAGATTGACAGGGCTAAGATGCGGTCAAATAACGTCTACGAAAAAATGCATGACTGGTTGCAGTATATCCCTGCTGTTTCGCTATCATTTTTTATCATCACTGAATACCGGTTTTTATTCAAATTTG
This sequence comes from Ferruginibacter sp., assembly GCA_043740775.1. Lineage (GTDB taxonomy): Bacteria > Bacteroidota > Bacteroidia > Chitinophagales > Chitinophagaceae > Ferruginibacter. Next base: position 1,247 of record JAYUBR010001101.1, read on the forward strand.
GTTTATTGGGTAGTATAATTTTTACTACAGCATTCAAAATATTTTTACACTATTATAGCGATTTGCTTATTTCTGTCGTTTATAAATTGTGTTTACTTTATATCCTGTTAAAATCCAATATTATCATGAAACAAAACATCCGTATCACTGCCAACCTGAATGAACCAGGCACCCTGAAAGACCTGGTTGAAAATCTTGCTTCCTGTCACACAGACATGGGGTATTGTAAAGTACCTGTTCCGCACCAATGGAAAGCCCTTGAAATCTCCAGTACACAGGCTTTTGTAAGGGGCGCTTTTGATGTGCATACCAAAACAGATGATACTGTAAGGCAACTCATCATGCCTTTTACCAGTACTTTTTTGTTTACCTGTATCAAAGAAAAATGCGGCCTTTTTAATCTTGAATGGAGTTTATCGCTTTCCTGATTTTTGTACGGCTTCCTCTGAAATCTATGAAATATTTATTTAGGTTATTCCTGGAAGCTGCTTAAAGATGATTTGGAGAATTCCTTATAACTTCAAAAGGGCCGGTGTCTCCGGCCACTGTAGTTTGCTGCTTTTGGTGGCACACAAACCGTAAGACGAAAATATTTACCGGGGATATTCTTTTATCTTCATCTTCAAAATAAAATTTACTGATTTATTTTAAGCAGGTTAATAACGGGTAAGAATATACGAAGATGGAGGATTGGCAACTTTACTATCTGATAATGGTGTTGTATAAAAAGATAGTGACGGGGTAAGAGCACAAATTAAATTATCTTTCTCCTCCAAAAAAATAATGATGAAAAAACTATTTTGTTTCTCCTTCTTTTTAGGAATGGCGCTTATCACTTCTTCGCAATCACTTTCCAAAACAGAACAGCAGGTAATTAAAAACATAACAGCCAATATGCCTGCCACCATGCAGTTACTGAGAGAATCTGTGAATATTAACAGTGGCACTTTTAATAAAACAGGTGTTAAAAAAGTGGGCGATTTATTTGCCAGAGAGCTTACTGCGCTTGGCTTTACAGTGGACTGGATCTCATTGCCCGATTCCTTAAAAAGGGCTGGTCACCTGGTGGCTCAACGCAAAGGAAAAAAAGGAAAAAAACTTTTTTTGATCGGACATCTTGATACCGTTTTTGAACCGGATATGCCTCCCAATCCTTTTACAATATTGAATGACAGCACCGCAACCGGCCAAGGTGTAAATGATATGAAGGGTGGGGATGTGCTGGTAATTGCAGCACTAAAAGCTTTGCATAAACAGCGGCTGCTGAATGAAGCAACCATTACTGTATATTTTACCGGCGATGAAGAAAATGCCGGTGAGCCAGTAGTCATAAGCCGTGCTGATTTTATAGAGAAGGCAAAGCAACACGATATTGCGCTGGCATTTGAAGATGCGGTTGCTTTAGATAAAGTGGCTACTGCCCGTCGCGGAGCAAGCGAATGGAAGCTGGAAGTAGAAGCAAAGCAGGCCCATTCATCCAATATATTTGGTACTGCAGGTTATGGCAGTGTGTATGAAGCGGCCCGTATCATTAACCAATTCAGGGAACAGTTAAGCAAGGAACAATACCTTACTTTTAATCCTGCTTTATTCTTAGGAGGTTCCGATATCAGTTACAACGACACTACACAAAAAGGGTACGTTTCGGCAAAGACAAATATTATTGCTCCCCGTACAGTTGCCATGGGTGATCTGCGTTTTCTTACAGAAGAACAGAAAGAAAATGCAAGGGCTGCCATGCAGCAGATAGTTGCACAGCACCTGCCTGGGACAAACGCCGCCATCAGTTTCAGGGATGGCATTCCATCTATGCCACCAACACCTGGCAATGAGGCATTGGTAAAAATAGTAAATGATATCAGTGTTGCTTTACAATACGGCGAAGTAAAAGCAGGTGATCCGGGATCAAGAGGGGCGGGTGATATTTCTTATGTGGCAAATTATGTTGATTGTCTGGATGGATTGGGCGCATCAGGAAAAGGGGCCCATGCGCCGGGAGAAACAATTAACCTCACTGAATATCCTAAACTCATCAAACGGACAGCCCTTATGATTTACAGGCTTACCAGGTAAACAAAAATCGTAGTATATCTTTTTATTTTGGCAAATAAACCAACAGAAAACAGTTAATAAAATTGTTTGCTACAAACCATATCTGTGCTTTAAAATAGCAAGCACAGATGTGGTTTCAGCGTGATAAAAAAATTTGAAAACACTGCAATAAGCAGCAATAATTTATTCCGTTTAATTAAATAGCAAAGCGCTAAAGAAAAACTTTTTAATCGCCATAAAAAAAATTATACCTTATTAAATAAAATACCAGTGTTGTTAGTGTTGGGAAATAATAAACAGGATAAAATAAAGACCCGGAAAATGCCTTACAAAAAATGAATCAATAGGGGCAACTTAATTATTTTATCTCAAGGGATTTTTTTTCAGATTGTTTCTGAATAACCAAAAGCCATGCCAAAAATCTAATTGAATCACAAAAGATCACATGAAATTTACATCCTCATTAATTGATACTGCCCAC
>JAYUBR010001102.1:0-1043 GCA_043740775.1 Ferruginibacter sp.
TCATTGTTCCAAAATTTATCCGGGATGCAGTGTATACCTGGATAGCGCAAAACCGGTACCGTTGGTTTGGCAAGAAAAATGCCTGCGTGATTCCAACTCTGGAATTAAAGGCAAGATTTTTGTAAACAGGAAAAAAATAATTATGCAAAAGAAAAAAACACTGGTAATCGGCGCATCAGCAAACCCTGCACGGTACAGTTACCTGGCCGTACAAAAATTAACGGCACTTCAACACCCGGTTGTAGCGCTGGGGGTAAAGGAAGGAAGCATTGGCAATACAGTTATTGAAACAGAAAAAAAATTACTGAACGATATTGATACCGTAACGCTTTACATCAACCCATCCATACAACCGACTTATTACGACTACATATTGTCGCTGCATCCCAACAGAATTATTTTTAACCCCGGTACGGAAAATGAAGAACTGGAAACACTGGCGAACAAAAATAATATTGCAACCCAGGAGGCCTGTACATTGGTTTTATTAAGTACAGGGCAATACTAATAAAATTGATGTACCCAATAATATATCTTAAAAATCAACTTCCCAATAACAAAAAATTCGCTTTATAAAATAATATTTACACATTGGCGTTTATCCATGGTACAAGTAAAACTATTGCCCATGCTATAGTTTATCCTAATACCGATACCATGAAACACCTTGCAACAAATACCCTTATGGTTCTACTTACCCTTACAGCAGTATCCAGCTTTGCACAACAGACCACACAAAGCAGAACATTACCCGTTAAGCCCGCCTTATTCAGTAAGTTTCCAGATGCTATTAATTGTACTGCAGCCCAATTGAATAATTTTTTTAATGGCCGCCAGGGCGAAAATGTAAATGTATCTTTAAATAATACCCTTACCCTGGGTGGAAATATTAAAAGCAATATTTCTAAATACAGCAACCTGCAAACGGTGGTAGTTAAACTACCTCTTTTTAATAATATTTTATTCACGCTTTCTAAAAGAACCGATCAACAAAACAACATTGTTTATGTAGGGCATTTGTTTGACCCCGCATACGCAGATGG
>JAYUBR010001103.1:0-1042 GCA_043740775.1 Ferruginibacter sp.
GAAGCAAAAGAATCCATTGCTTTTATTAAGGCCAACTATCATCTTACCCAAATATTTGAGGCCATTACAAAAAGTGATGCGTTTAAAAAGAGAGTTACACATCACGATACCAAGATCAGCAATATACTGCTGAATGATAATGATAAAGGTTTATGTGTTATTGACCTGGATACGATTATGCCCGGTTATTTTATCAGCGATGTGGGCGATATGATCAGAACTTATGTAAGCCCGGTAAGTGAAGAAGAAAAAGATTTTACCAAAATTGAAATAAGGGAAGATTATTTTGTTGCCATCGTGCAAGGCTATCTGGGAGAAATGCAATATGAGTTAAGCAAAGCCGAGATTGAACATTTTGTTTATGCCGGTAAATTCATGATCTATATGCAGGCCCTTCGTTTTTTGGCTGACCATTTAATGAAAGATGTTTATTATGGTGCCAGCTACCCTAACCATAATTTATTTAGGGCAAATAACCAGATTACACTGTTAAAAAAGCTGATGGAAAAAGAAAAACAACTGCAACAACAGGTTACTTCGTTTGTACAAAAAGCCTTGGCAAATTAATGCGGCAAATTCAAGAGATGATACTGTAAGCTCTTGAATAGTTATACTTCTTTTGTAACGGGCAGGCCTTGCGTAACTACTCTTTTATACATTGCTTCATTGATGGCTTTTTCACTTTTTGCAATCACGACTGTTGCTACCGTGTTACCAATAAAATTTATCAGTGCCCTTCCCTCACTCATAAACCTGTCCACCCCAATCAGTAAAGCCAGGCTTTCCAGCGGTATTACTTTTAAGGCAGTAAGTGTAGATGCCAACACTATAAACCCGCTGCCGGTAACGCCTGCAGCACCTTTACTGGTTAACAGCAGTATGCCAATAATACTCAATTGCTGCCCAAGGGATAAATCAACATTAAAAACCTGCGCCAAAAATATTACGCTCATGCTTAAATAAATAGTAGTACCATCCAGGTTAAAACTATACCCGGTTGGAATGATTAAACCCACGACTTCTTTATCACAACCGGCATCTT
>JAYUBR010001104.1:0-3767 GCA_043740775.1 Ferruginibacter sp.
TAACTATTGGAATTGTTGCTATCGTAATAGGTGTTATTGTGTACCGGAATAACCGGCGAAAGCAAAAATCATACGACCTGCTTAAAAAGCAGAAGCAGGAAATCGATCTGCAAAAATCAAAATTGGAAAGTTCTATTAAGGACTTGCAGACAACCCAATCCCAACTCATCCAATCAGAAAAAATGGCAAGCCTTGGTGAACTCACCGCAGGCATTGCCCATGAAATTCAAAACCCATTAAACTTCGTCAATAATTTTAGTGAGGTGAATAAAGAAATGCTGGAAGAGCTGAAAGCTGAACGCCTAAAGCCGAAAGCTGAAAGAGACGAACAAACAGAAGCTGAAATTATAGAAGATGTTATTGCCAATGAAGAAAAAATAAATCACCACGGCAAACGTGCCGATGCCATTGTAAAAGGAATGTTGCAACATAGCCGCAGCAGCAATGGTATAAAAGAAGCAACGAATATCAATGCTTTGGCAGATGAATACCTCCGCCTCGCCTACCAGGGCCTTCGTGCTAAAGACAAAACTTTTAACGCCACATTAAAAACTGATTTTGATGAAACAATCGGCCACATCAATATTATTCCACAGGATATTGGCAGGGTGATTTTAAATTTAATTACCAATGCGTTTTATGCGGCCTCCCTGCCCTCCAAAGGAGGGTTCTTAGACCCTGACTATAAACATCAGCCTACTATAACCGTTAGCACAAGCAAGAACCCCCCTTCGGGGGGCAGGGGGGCTGAAGTTTTAATTTCTGTTCGTGATAATGGGCCTGGCATTCCTAAAAAAATAGTAGATAAAATTTTTCAACCCTTTTTTACCACAAAACCAACGGGGCAGGGAACTGGCCTGGGTTTAAGCCTGAGCTACGATATTGTAAAAGCACATGGCGGGGAAATAAGAGTGGAAACAAAAGAAGGTGAAGGAAGTGAGTTTGTTATTCAATTGCCAGTTGTCCGAATCACCGGTTGAAATGATTAAAGGATGGCACAGATGAAAGAAATCAGTGAAATCCATCAATCCAAAAAATCCGTGATTCACACAAAATATGACATTGTAAAAGCACATGGCGGTGAGTTAAAAGTGGAAACGAACCAGGGCGAAGGAAGTCAGTTTATTATTCTGCTCCCTTTATAGTGATCAATTAAGACAACATATTTCTATAAACAAAAAAATATCAACCATGCAAGAAACAGATACTGCCATTACAAAACGTAAGGCACAACTTAAAAAAGTTGCAGAAGCTTATTTTGAATCATTAAGAAAAAATGATTTTTCAACTATTCCTTTTAGTGATGATATTGTTTTAAGGGCCCCTGTGGCACCGGGTGGATCACATAACCCGATCACAGGAAAACAAAAAGTATTTGAACAATGGTGGAAGCCTTTGGAACCGGCGCTGAATGGAGCAGTTATTAATATTGTTGATCATTATTATAATGAAACACTAACGGCAATAGTAACAAAAGCAGATATAACGATAGCGGTGCTGGGTATAACCTTACGGGCCGCAGACCGGTTTATTGTAAACGACAATGGAAAAATAATGGAACAGGAAAATCATTTTGATGCCAGCCCCATGAAAAGTTACATTCATCATATTTGCCTGCGTTCAACGGACTTTAATAACACCAAAAAATTTTATCACCACATACTTGGTTTTCCATTGGCTATTGATACTGCAGAGCTGATCATTTTTGTAGCCGGTAGTGTTTTCCTTGCTTTTAAAAAAGCGGAACCGAGAAATAAAGAGTATTCAATCTTCAGTCCTTTTGAAGTGGGGCTTGATCACATTGCTATCACCTGCGAAACAGAAGAAGAACTTCATCAGTTTACAAAAAAACTGGCTGATGCCGGCGTTGAAAATACAGGAGTAAAGCTGGATGAAACTTTACAAAAACTATATGTGGCTTTTAAAGACCCCGACAAAATTGCCTGGGAATTTTACATGAAATAATTACCCTGATTTATTATGGAGAACAAAACAAACCTGAAAAGCAGCATACAAAAAATTGACGAACTAAATCATTCGGCATGGCAGATACGTATAAACGATTCTAGTAAAGCATTTGAATTAAGTAAAGAAGCCATTGAACTTTCCCGAAAAATAAATTATGAAAAAGGGATTGCAGAAGGTATGCGGATTGAAGGCTTTGGCTATATCAGGATGGCTGATTATGATAAAGCGAATGCATGTTTACAGGAAGCCTTTGTCATCTTTCATGCTCAAAATGATGTACGTGGATTGGCTGTAGTAAATGAATATCTGGGTATCATTCAGCGCAATAAAGGAAACGGTGCATTGGCACTTGAGCATATTTTTAAAGGGCTTGAGTTTAGCCGCCAGGCAAAGTTTGAAGACTGTGAAACCACCTGCCTTTACCAGATCGGCGTTACCTACCGCCAATTAGCCAATTATGAAAAAGCACTCGACTATCTCTATCAAAGCCTTTCGTTAGCAAGGTCTATCCATTTTACAGTAATGGAGGCGTATGATCTTCATATAATTGGTTCCATCTATTTTGAAACAGGTGATTATGATGAAGCCCTTCGGCATTTCCGGCAGGGTTTGGATATACGCCAATCAGAAGGTGATAAATGGGGAGAAGCCGGCAGCTTAGATCAAATTGGTTTTACTTACCTGAAATTGAAAAACTATGAACAGGCTATTGCTTACAGTATGCAAAGCCTGGAAATAACAAAACTGACCGGTGATAGAAAAGGAGAGTCCAATGCATTACTGCATCTTGCCGAAGCATATAAGCAAATTGAAAATACAGAAAAGGCTGTTGCATTTAGTAAACAAAGTTTATTGATACGCCAAACAACAGGAGACAAAAGAGGCGAAGCAGAGTTACTTTTATTTTTAGCTGAGCTGCAAAATAAAAATAGATTTGAATTATTCAATCAGCTAAAACAGGCTTTACAAATAGCTGGAGAAATAAAAGCAACAGACCTCTGTAGTAAGATAAGGTTGCGTTTATATGAATATTATAAACAGGCAGGTGAGTTTAAAGAAGCAATCGAACAATTGGAATTACATATTCAATTGGAGAAGGAGTTGCACAAGAGTACCATCAACCAAAAAATTCTGAACCTTGAAATTTCTCACAAAGCAGAAGAGGCCAAAAAAGAGGCAGAAGCAATGCAGCAACGCAATGATGAGCTCACTCAACTGAATGAAGAAATCACCAGTCAGAAAATAAAACTTGAAGCAACACTGACAGAATTAAAAGCTACACAAGCGCAATTAATACAAAGAGAAAAGCTGGCCTCATTGGGTGAACTCACCGCCGGCATTGCTCATGAAATTCAAAACCCGTTGAACTTCGTGAATAATTTTTCGGAAGTGAATAAAGAATTATTGGTGGAGCTAAAAGATGAAATTAAAAAAGGAAACCTGGATGAAGTAAGTGCAATTGCAGATGATGTGATTAGCAATGAAGAAAAAATAAATCACCACGGCAAAAGAGCAGATGCCATTGTAAAAGGAATGTTGCAACATTCCAGTAGCGGCAGTGGTAAAAAGGAGCCAACCGATATTAATAAACTGGCTGATGAATATTTACGCCTGGCCTATCATGGGTTAAGAGCAAAAGACAAATCATTTAATGCAACCATGAAAACAGATTATGATGAAACTATTGGCCACATCAATATAATTCCACAGGATATTGGCAGGGTTATTTTAAATTTAATTACGAATGCATTTTATGTGGTGGATGAAAAAAAGAAACAAATTGGTGAAGGATATGAACC
>JAYUBR010001105.1:0-1041 GCA_043740775.1 Ferruginibacter sp.
ATATAGAGTGAATTGGCGATGAACGACCTGATACCGCCGTCGGCTATAACATAAGCGGCTATTGAATTGGCGCCGATCACCATCAAAAAGAAAGACCATTTCTTTTTATTTCCCACATCTACTATGCCGTAAAAAAAGGCCAAGAATAAACAACAGATACCGCCGCTGAAAATTGTCCAGGCCGGTGTCCAGATGCGTTTTACAATGGGATTGATTCCTGTAAAATGCAATGCAACGCCGGTCAATATCAGGGCGGCGCCCATGGTAATAAAAAAATTCAGTTTATCCTTTTGTGCGATGTTATCTTTTAATACCTTACCGGCAAACAATCCCAATATCATAGTGCCCAATGTTGGGATAAAACTCAATGTTGCATAACCGCCGCCATTGTTTAAAAACGGACTTTCCCTTGGGAAAAGATTCAGGAACCATTTATCAAAAGCCCAGGCAAGGTTGGTGTTTTTATTCCAGTGCGCCGCAAGGCCATGCAGGTTGTGCTCCCAGTCAGGCACAACGCCTGCCGAAGCAAAATCAAAATCACGGCCCGGCAATGGATACAATGCAAATGCCAGCCAGTAACCCACCAAAATGATGATCAATGCAGCTATCTGTAAACGTTGCGAACAATAGGAAAGCAATACCAAAAAAGTATAGCCCAAACCAATCTGTGTAAGGGTATCTTCAAAAGTAAAATAGGTTTGCGTGCCCGACATGGATCGCAAAAAAATTCCCAGAAATATTAGAATGAGGGAACGTTTGATGGTATGTAAAATAACTTTGTTAAAAGAAGCGCCTTTGCTCTTGCGGCTGGCGATTGAATAGGGCAATACCACGCCGACTAAAAAGGTAAACGAGGGTTGAATCATATCGTGCAGCGAAAGCCATGTCCATTCAACATGATCCTGGTTAAATGCCAGGAAGGTCCAGAAGGAACTGCCAGGCAACTGTTTCGACACAGACTCCAACGATAGTATTTCACCCATCATCAGCAGCATTACAAAGCCCCTGTACACATCCACAGAAGCAATCCTGCTGACAGGC
>JAYUBR010001106.1:0-1041 GCA_043740775.1 Ferruginibacter sp.
GTTGTTACCGGTGTGGGATCATTGTAATTAAGATGTCCGTACGCTTTTTGATAAGCAACCTTCCCGTCTTTTACTACCAATACCACACAACCGGGTGTAGCGCCTTTGCTGATGGCATTTTCAGCAATTAAATCAATGGTTTTAAGTTTCTCAATATCCAACCCAACCACTGCCGGATTTACTGAAGGAAGTATCGCAACGGTGGTATTAATACCACTACCAAATGGATATGCTTCACAAACTGTTACAGGCAATTTTCCTTTGGCGGAAATTTTTCTCTTTAAAAAATCAACGGCTGCATTTTGAGTATATTCATCATCTTCGTAACAGGCCACTAAATTTTTTGCAGTACAAAAGTTTTTAATTGCATAAGGATTACCAAAAACAAAACTGATGCAATTGGTTTCCTGTTGTAATTGTGCTGCCAGGGCAATGGCTGCAGCAGCGATACCAAAGTTATTCGCAGGCCTGCGATCATAATCATGTATACCGATCACTACATTTTTATACCTGCTTTTTATCAACGCAACGGTAGATAAAATTCTGATGGGATCTGCTTTGTAGTCAAAATAAAAAACGTCTGAACCATATTCGGTGCGCATTCTTTTTGCAAATGTATTGTCTTGATTAATGCCAATTCCAACATACACAACATCGTTGTTAGGGACTGTTGAATTTGCTTTTAAAGGAAAAAAATCATCGTTTGTTTTATGTAGTAATGTCAATGCGTTTTCTGCTACCAGCTTTTTCATTGCCGGAATATTGCTGTTTAAATCTGCAGTAATATTGGTGGTATTGATTGGCAGAAAACGATTCATTCCATATTGATACTTGGCTAATAAAACTCTTTTGCAATGCATGTCAATGTCCTGCCAGCTTAATTGTTTACTGTTGATAGCGTCTTTTATTTTTTGAATACTTTGTGCTACATCCCCTGGCAAACAAAGCATGTCGTTGCCAGCTATTAATGATTGTGCAGAAGCCTGTCCATCCGGAAAATATTTTTTTACTCCCTGCATTTCCAGCGCATCTGTAAAAGTT
>JAYUBR010001107.1:0-3764 GCA_043740775.1 Ferruginibacter sp.
CGGAGTTCTGTTAGTGCATAAACTGCGGCCATTGGCTGGGAGAAATTCTTAAAATATGGTTGCATTTTTAAAAAATTGTATTACATTTACAACAATATCGATTTTTTCAATACGTTACTTGCTTTTAAATTTTTTCAATTCCAATCTCTTTAGAAATTCTTCATTAGATTCTTTTTTATTCTCTTTTGTACCACTTCCCTGTAGAACAGGTTTTCGGGTAATTATACAATTGCCTGCCATGATTTATTCGTCTAAGATCACCACTATCCACTGATAATACTAACGTTAATTTAAATCTGTATGCGCCTGTTTTTATTAACCAATTTAAAAAAAATTTATGCAAACATCTTTCAAGGTCAATTATTTTCAGTTTCTCCTGTTGTGCTTTATTATTGCATTCGCTTCCTGCAATAAAGAAATAAAGTCTACAGAAACTAACAACGCGTTAAAAGCTGACAACAGCACGCTTAATAAAACAAGTACCACAACACCGGCTACTATGTCGGTTATTACAACAGGTCTCAATCATCCAAGAGGATTAAAATTTGGGCCTGATGGAAATTTATATGTTGCGGAAGCTGGTACGGGACCAACTCCATTGTGTCGCACTCAAAGTTGCGCTGAGCTTCAACCGCGTATTTTCTCGCCTTATTTTGGTTGTCCGACCGGGGGGCGCATATCCAGAATTGATCCCTCATCAGGTAGCCGCGCAACTGTAGTTGATAATCTACCAACAAGCAGTGGAACTAATGGAGACGTATTTGGCCCGGCAGATGTTGCGTTTATGGATAATACACTGTATGTACTTCAGGGAGGAGCAGGTTGCGGCCATGGGGTTCCATCATTACCCAACAGTATATTACGGATTAATTCAGATGGAAGCCATACTATGATTGCAGATTTAGGCACATGGTCGGTAGCGCATCCCGGTGCAAACAATGAACCAGATGATTATACTCCTGAGGGCAATTGGTACAGCATGACAGTAGCGCAAAATAATTTCTATGCATTGGAACCAAATCATGGCAACTTTGTAAAAGTTGGTTTGGATGGAAGCATCCGCGAAGTGGTTGATATCTCTGCAAGTCAGGGACATATTGTTCCAACAGCAGTGGCTTATAAAGGTAATTTTTATGTAGGCGATCTGGGTGTATTTCCTATTACCGGTATCTCCAGCATTTTTAAGATTACACCAGATGGTACAATGAAAAAAATAGCCACAGGGTTTAGTGCTATTCTGGGTCTCGTGTTGGATAAAAACTCAAATATCTATGTGTTGGAAATGACTGCCAATCATCCTTTCCCTACGCCGGGGGCAGGTAGAATAAGAAAAATAACTGCTAACGGAACTGTAGAAGATGTAATATCAGGGTTAAACTTTCCAACTGCAATGGCAATGGGCCCTGATGGAAATTTGTATGTTTCTGGTTGGGGATTTGGACCTCCGCTAGGTCAGATAGTAAAAGTAACATTGAACAACTAAATAAACGACTCACTTAAAATTTTCAATTGATCTTCGTAATAATTTAAATGTTGTAATAGGGAAACAGTAAATTGTTTCCCTATTATTTTTAGAAACATATACCAGGGTAAAATTCCTTCACTGTGCCTCTGCATAAGGCGCATTCTGTGTTCTATGTCTAACCGTTACTAAAGTGTTTAGACGGCAACCTGCTTTTGAGGGCTTCATAATTTACACTACAAGTAAGGATAAGAAATAGAACGGGAATTTTGCCTGATTGATTTGAAAAAAAATTGCCGGCATTTATTATTGTGGAATGATTAAGCAAACGGGAAGTGTAGTAACGACAGGCAATAGGCCAGAGGCCTGCATTTGGGGGTACATGTCCCCATCTTCTATCCCTATCAGTAATAGTCCGGGCGGAACGAATAAATCTCAACTGTATATCTTAACTTCAACTTCAGTAATTCTATTGGGCTTTTGTTTCAGTTGAACATATAACAGCATATCAGTACAGCAGAAAGTGCTAAATCGGAACGACAAATTTTGAAAACGGTTGAGATTTTTAAAGGAAAAATATTTACGTAAACAATTCAGCCAATGAAAATAAAAATACTATTTGCAATCTTCCTTATCTTCCAGTTCAATAAAATTTTTGCCCAGGCAGACACCGTTGTTTCGGTAACAAGGAAAACGTACATGGTTCCTATGCGGGACGGGGTAAAACTTTTTACAGTGGTTCTTTCACCGTCCAATTACACCAGGCAGGTACCCATATTAATTGAGCGCACGCCTTATGGTGCAGACCTTCCGATAAAAGAAGATTCAGCGTTGAGTATTGACAAATTACCTACTTACTACCGCACCCTGTTAAAGGGCGGGTACATTTTTGTGTTTCAGGATATGCGTGGAAAATTTAAAAGTGAAGGCAGTTTTGAAATGAATCGTCCACTGTATCACTTAACTGATAAAACAAAAACAGATGAAAGTACCGATGCCTATGATGCAGTTGACTGGCTCACAAAAAATATTCCCAACAACAATGGCAAAGCAGGCATATTGGGTATATCTTACCCAGGCTACCAGGCATTGGATGCATCGGTAGATCCGCACCCTGCATTAAAAGCAAGTTCACCACAGGCCTCACCTGCTGATATGTTTTTAGGAGATGATTTTCATCACAATGGCGCCTTTAGACTGAGCTATGGGTTTGAGTACAGCTATCTTGTAGAAAATGCAAAAGAAGCCAACAGTAATTTTCCTTTCCCGCAATTTGATCTGTACGACTGGTATTTAAAACTGGGTTCCTTAAAAAATGTGAATGAAAAGTATTACAAAAAAAGGCTTCCCTCCTGGAATGATTTTGCGGCACATCCTGACTATGATGCGTTTTGGAAAAAGCAATCCAGTCTTAACATTCAGCGAACGCAGATACCTACATTGCATGTAGGCGGGTATTACGATCAGGAAGATCTGAACGGTCCGCAATTGATGTACAACCATCTTGAAAAGAAAGATAGTTTTAATCAAAACTACCTTGTGCTTGGCCCGTGGAATCATGGGCAATGGGCCAGTTCCAAAGCAGACAGTCTTGGCAAAATAAATTTTGAAAGCAAGACGGCATTGTGGTTCCAGGCTTTGCAAAAACAGTGGTTTGATTATTGGCTGAAAGGCATTGGCGATGGAAAATTTTCAGAAGCAAATTGTTTTCAAACAGGCACCAACCAATGGAAAACCTATGCTGCGTGGCCACCAAAAAATGCTGCACTAAAAAGATTGTATGCAAATGCTGACCATACTGCAGCCTTCACAAAACCCGGCAGTAGTAAGGGATTGGTAAGTTATATAAGTGACCCTGCAACGCCGGTGCCTTACCGCATTCAGCCAATTGAAGCAACGTATGGAGAGGGAAGCCGCTGGGGAGAATGGCATGTGGAAGATCAGCGTTTTGTAAGTTCAAGGCCCGATGTGGAAGTGTTTACCGGCGATAGCTTAACAGAAAACCTGACTGTTACGGGGCAGGTTACCGCTCACGTTACGGCCAGTACAACTGCCACCGATGCAGATTTTGTGGTAAAATTGATTGACGTTTATCCCAATTTTTACAGCAACAATTTATTAATGAGTAACTACCAGTTGCCCGTAACAATGGAAGTGTTCCGCGGCCGCTACAGAAAAAGTTTTGAAAAGCCATCACCCTTAACACCCAATAAACCGGAAGAGTTTGTGATTGACCTGCACACCATCAATCATACTTTTTTAAAAGGCCACCGGCTCATGATACAAATACAGAGTACCTGGT
>JAYUBR010001108.1:0-1039 GCA_043740775.1 Ferruginibacter sp.
GCAGCAACCATCATACTTTGCAGCACATTTGTCACATTGGATAAATAACAAATGGCAAGCTTCATTTTTACAATTGGTATGTGTATCTGCAGGCTGTCCGCACTGGTGGCAGCGGGCAATAATATCATTGGTAATGCGCTCTCCCAGCCTGTCGTCGAACACAAAGTTTTTGCCAATGAATTTGCTTTCTACATTATTTTCCTTTGCCTGTTTTGCATAATTGATAATGCCTCCTTCCAGATGAAATACATTGTTGAAACCATTGTGTAACATATAGGCACTGGCCTTTTCGCAACGGATGCCGCCGGTACAATACATGATGATGTTCTTTTCCTTTTTATCCTGCATCATTTCTACCACCATCGGCAATTGCTCCCTGAATGTATCACTCGGTATTTCAATCGCTTTTTCAAAATGCCCCACTTCGTATTCGTAATGGTTGCGCATATCAATCACTACAGTATCTTCATTCTGCAACAATTCATTCATCTGTAGTGCATTCACATATTTGCCTTTTTTTTTCATACTGAATGCAGGGTCTGTGATGCCATCAGCAACAATTTTTTGCCGCACTTTAATTTTCAAAACCCAAAAAGATTTACCGTCATCATCTACCGCAATATTTAACCGGGTGCCGTTAAGCGGTTCAATGGAATACAGGTAATTTTTAAATGCTTCCACATTATTTTCCGGTACGCTTATTTGTGCATTGATTCCTTCTGTAGCAATATATATTCTGCCGAATACTTTTAGTGCATTGAGGTTGGTATACAACTCATCTCTGAATTGTTGTGGATCATCAATTTCAAAATACCGGTAGAAGGAGATGGTGGTACGGGGAGCGGTTTCCTGGTACAATAACTTTTTGAGTTCCTGCTGCGAAACCCTGTTGTGTAATACGGCCATAAGTTTTTTATTTGATCCCGGTGTTATCGGAAAATCTGATTAACTGCCGGTTCTTCTACGGTCTGACCTTCGGTGCCGACCGTAGTGCCAGCAGTTGTAAGATTGGATGCTTGCAGGGCAAACCAAATTGAAT
>JAYUBR010001109.1:0-3752 GCA_043740775.1 Ferruginibacter sp.
CCTTTAAGAAGTTGTATATTTTCGATTACCCTTTCTTTATATACAACCAGCGCAGGCGAATCTATCGTATCAATATTTTTAATTGTAAACCAGTTCATACTTATTTATTCAATAAAAGTAAGCAAACAAATTAGTCAAACACCATTAAAAAAAAGGCATGATAATTTATAAAAATCAGGCCAGTTCAAACAAGGCTTCAATCTCTACAGGAATATTATCCGGCAGCGAACCCATTCCCACAGCGCTTCTTACGCCAACACCATTGTCTTCTCCCCAGATTTTTGCAAATAATCTATCAGACACAAGGCTCCAGACCTGTGTCTATTTGTTACTAATCTTTGCATATCAAAACTATCCATAATTAAAATAATACACTGCCCAACTTAAGTAACTACCGGGCACAGGAAACCTGCCGCATCTTGCCCGCCCCTCATTCCTTCCTAACTCTATGGCTCTGCGCCAGGAACAGGGAATAGTACTATAATTTCTGTTTTATCTTATTTAAATACGTTCTTCAAATTTTTTCTTTTCTTGTTTATCTTCAGAACTACTAAAATCTTTATTGATATCTTTCCAATGGCATAAATCTAACCCATCATTTATTGAAACAAAAGCAATCAATGATTTATCTTGTGATTCTGAACGTATTAAAGTTAAAAGGATCTTATTTTCATTTTTGTAATAGAAATAAAAACTATACCAATATGACGGTTCTTTAAGTTGTTCGTCTATTAAATTATAAGATCCTTTATTTTTAATGGTAGTTTTTGGCACTAAAAAATCAGGGTTTTCCATCTTAAATTCATTTATAGCTTTTTTTATTACTTCTTCTAAATAGTTCAATTTGTAAGTTTCAGCAGAAGAATAACTACCAGCACCAAAATTACAAGCAGTCATTTTTAAAAGAAAAATTAGAAAAAAACCTTCTTTATAATATTCATATTTTTTAATTTAATGTTTCCTGGGTATATCACTAACTCACCTTACTCAGCCTTTGTTTACACTTTACATTCAAATAATCTAACCATCCCGAAGGCCGATGTTGGTCTTATGGACCAACTCCACTCCTGCGCCAGCGTTACACCTACCACGGGAGCAGAACAGCACAGAACATTTAGACAGCATTCCTAAATAGTTATAAATTTCTGTCCTCCTGATTCTAACTTAGAGTTATTTAAATTAACCCACTTTATACACTGTTCAGAAATGTAATCATTTAGACAGACCGAGGATTTAATTAAAAATTGTTTTTGAAAATTTTTCATTACACTACCTGCCCAATCAAGAAATTCAGAAGATTTTCTAACCAATTCTTGACCTTCATAATATTCATTAATGATATACAAACGACTTCGATGTAACTCTTTATCACTATATGGATAAAATCCACCAATGCTAAACTCTAAAACATAGCTCGACAATACATCTAAGTAATAATAATCTTTAGATTGTAGATATTTAAAGTAGATATTATTTTTAAACTGATCCTTTATTATATAGACTTGAAATAACTTTTCTTCATTAGAAATTATATTATACTCCAATAAAGCATTTTTTTTAGGAACATCCTTTCGAACAATCAGACATTCATTCTTTTCAAAAAAAGTACTAATTAATTTTAACTCACCTGGAAGTATAAAAAAATTTATTTGTTTGGATTTACTCATTAATTAAACAATTTAAATGGATTAGGTGCGGGGGCTCGGCCTTTGTTGGTGTTACACTTTACATTCAAATAATCCGCCGCCGTTGCCGGTTTTCCCACCAGCCACTTTTAAAAAACAGGCGTGATAATTTATAAAAATCAGGCCAGTTCAAATAAGGCTTCAATCTCAACAGGAATATTATCGGGCAGCGAACCCATGCCCACAGCACTTCTTACGCCCACACCATTGTCTTCTCCCCATATTTTTGCAAACAATTCGCTGCACCCGTTTATAACATAAGGATGTCTTTCAAAATCACTGGTACAATTAACCATGCCCAATACTTTAAGCACCCTTTTTATTTTGTTGAAAGAACCCAGGTTTTGTTTTAATGTGGCCAGGATAGCTAAGCCAACCTGTTGTGCGGCCTGCTTTCCGTCCTCTATATTCATGTCTGCTCCAATGCGGCCTTTAATAAGCGTTTTATCATTCAGCAACGGGCCATGGCCCGAAACATAACAAAGATTGCCCACAATTAAAAAAGGTTTGTACACACCCAGCGGTGTTGGTGCCGGGGGTAATGCAAGGTTCAGTTGTTCAAATTGTTCATCTGGTGTCATAAAAAAATAATTTAAAATAAAAAGCTGTTTGAGTTAATTAAAATATTAGAATAATTAGTTTAAGCCGCAAAGCCTTATTCAGTTTATGTTAGAGCCTGTTTACTTTTTTTTCTTGATAAAAAAAGTAACAAAAAAAATCAAGGCTACAGAAAAAAAGCTACGAAATTTAAATGCTTGCCTAAAATGAAATTAGCTCAAGCATCAAAATATCTCCAGGCTTTAGTGCAACTTACCGGCTAATAGCAAAGCCAAACATTTGTATCATCAATTTCATTTCTTAACAGCAACCATTTAAATTTTCTTAACGCTTTTTTTCTGAGGCCGTCAAAGAGCGTGTGGTTAATCTTTATAATTCTATAAAATATTTATCCTGTTGCATAATAAAAGTTCAAAAAAGGTATACAGTACAAGGGAGTGACACAACGATGATGCCACAAAGAAGTAATGCTGATACCAAAAATAATTAACTCAACCAGTTTAAGCAATAAAATAATTAAGAATAAAAATTGCTATAATGCCCACGATGGAAACAATGCTTTCCATGAGGCTCCAGGTACGGATGGTATCTTTAAACGACAGGTTAAAATATTCTTTAAACAACCAGAAGCCGCCATCGTTTACGTGCGAAAACATAAGGCTTCCGGCACCTGTGGCCAATACCATCAGGTTGGGGTTTACACCGGTAGTTGCAATCAATGGCGCCACAATACCTGCGGTTGTTAAACCCGCTACAGTAGCAGACCCCAGGCAAACCCGGATGATGGCTGCAATACTCCAGGCTGCCAGTAAGGGATGAACATTCATGCCCTGTAAACCCGCTGCAATCTGGTTGCTGATTCCGGTATCCGTCAATATCTGTTTTAGCCCGCCTGCACCACCAATGATAAATAAAATCATGGCAATATCTTTTATTGCTTCTGCCAGCGGCACCATTACATCCTGCATTTTCTTACCCCTCTGAATACCCAAACTGTAAATAGCATACAACAAAGTAATGGTCATGGCAATAACAGGATCGCCCAGAGCCATGATAATTTTCGTAAAATTATTTTCAGTATGCACCATAAGTTTTACGATGGTACTTGTGGCAATTAAAATAACCGGTAAAAAAGCCGTAAACATGCTGGTAAACAATCCGGGCAATTCTTCATCTGGTATATCTTTTCCGGCAAACGTTGCCAGTGGCTGGCAATTTATTTTTTTAAGGGTGGTTGCAAACAACGGACCTGCAATAATAATGGCTGGAACCGCCACTATAAAACCGTACAATAAGGTAAGGCCAAGGTCGGCATGATATTGTGTAACCAACGCGGTAGGTGATGGATGCGGTGGCAAATAACCATGTGTAACGGATAAGGCAGCCAGCATGGGAATACCGATATATACCGCAGAGAGATTGTATCTTTTTGCCAGTGTAATAATGAGGGGAACCATCAGCACAAAACCAACATTATAAAACAAAGGAATGCCCACCACAAATGCGGTT
>JAYUBR010001110.1:0-3751 GCA_043740775.1 Ferruginibacter sp.
CACAAACTGGTAAAAGCTGGTTACAGGGTAGCTATCTGCGATCAGCTCGAAGATCCAAAACTGGCCAAGGGCATTGTAAAACGCGGCGTTACGGAACTGGTAACACCCGGTGTAGCCACCAGCGACAAATTATTGGAGCACAACAGCAACAACTTTTTAGCCGCCATTCATTTTGCCGGCCCGGATGCCGGAGGCGGACGGGATGAAAATAAAACGGGCATTGCCTTTTTAGATATCAGTACTGGTGAATTTTTTATTGCAGAAGGCGATAAAGAATATGCGGACAAATTATTGCAAAGCCTTAAACCCGCCGAAGTTATATTTCAGCGCAACCGGCAAAAATATTTTAAGGAATATTTTGGCACTAAATTTTTTACCTATGCCCTGGATGAATGGGTATTTGCCGAAGCCTACTCACAGGAAAGTTTATTAAAACATTTTGGCACCCACAGCCTGAAAGGTTTTGGTATTGAAGGCATGCAGGAAGGTATTATTGCGGCCGGAGCCATCCTGCATTATTTAAAAGATACGGAACATCCTAACCTTGGCCACATCACTTCTGTACAACGCATTGACCGGGAAGAACATTTGTGGATGGACCGTTTTACCATCCGAAATTTAGAGTTGTTTGGTGGTGCCGATGGCAGCAATACTTTATTAAAAGTGCTGGATAACACCGTGTCGCCCATGGGCGCCCGTATGCTGAAACGCTGGATGGTGCTTCCTTTAAATGATCTGTCAAAAATAAGGGAACGACTGGATACGGTAGAATTTTTTATAAAGGAAACCGATATCCGTAATAAAATTACCCAGCACATAAAGCAGGCTGGTGATGTGGAAAGACTCGTAAGCAAAGTGCCTTTAAAAAAAGTAAACCCCAGAGAAGTACTGCAGATTGCCAAAGGCCTGCAACAGGTTGCTGCTGTTAAAACTATTTGCAGCACACTTACCAATACTTACCTGCAACGACTTGGAGATTCATTAAATCCCTGCAAATATATTGTTGATAAAATAGTACGGCAGATTAGTGAAAATCCGCCTGCGCTGGCTTCCAAAGGAGGCATAATTGCAAAGGGTATTGATGAAGAACTGGATGCACTTAGGAAAATCAGCAGCGGCGGAAAAGAATACCTGGTAGAACTACAGCAGAAAGAAGCAATAGCTACAGGCATCTCTTCCTTAAAAATAAGTTTTAATAATGTTTTTGGCTATTACCTGGAAGTAACCAACCTGCACAAAACCAAAGTGCCCGAAACATGGATACGCAAGCAAACACTGGCCAATGCCGAACGCTACATCACACCAGAATTAAAAGAATACGAAGAAAAAATTGTTGGGGCAGAAGATAAGATTTTACTGATAGAAATGCAGCTCTTCGAAAAATTACTGAATGAGCTGCAGGATTATATTGCACCTATGCAGGTGAACGGACAGGTGATGGCCATCATGGATTGCTTAACCTGTTTTGCAGGCAATGCCTTGCAGTATAATTATAAAAAACCCTTGCTGAATGATGGCTTTGTGTTAGACATAAGAGGCAGCAGACATCCCGTTATTGAACGACACTTACCCGTTGGTGATAGTTATATTGACAATGATATTTTATTGGATCCCGCAACACAACAAATCATCATTTTAACCGGACCCAACATGAGTGGTAAAAGTGCTATCCTTCGGCAAACAGCACTGATAACACTGATGGCGCATATGGGAAGTTTTGTACCGGCAAGAGATGCGCATATTCCCTTAACAGATAAAATATTTACCAGGGTGGGTGCCAGTGATAACCTGAGTGGTGGCGAAAGTACCTTTATGGTAGAGATGAATGAAACAGCGAGTATCATCAACAACATCACCAGCCGCAGCCTTATTTTATTAGATGAAATTGGAAGAGGCACTTCTACCTACGATGGTATTTCCATTGCCTGGAGCATTGTGGAATACCTGCATAAAAGCATTCACCAACCTAAAACATTATTTGCCACCCATTACCATGAACTGAACGAACTGGAAAACAAATTACCAGGTGTAAAAAATTATCATGTTACTAATAAAGAAGTGGGTAACAAAATTATTTTCCTTCGCAAACTGGCTCCAGGCGGCAGCATACATAGTTTTGGTATTCATGTGGCACGCATGGCTGGCATGCCGCCGCAATTGATAGATAGGGCCAACGAAATTTTATTACAACTGGAAAAAAGCAGGAATAGTGGTGAAGAAAATCAAGATTCTAATCTTCAACAGACTGTTAAAAATTTAAACAACCCTAAAGTACAACTCAGTATTTTTGATGTACACTCCGTTACTTTTGAAGAGATCCGTTTATTACTAAACGCAGTAGATATTAACCGCCTCACCCCGGTAGAAGCATTGCTTAAATTGCAGGAAATAAAAGCCCGGATAAAATAAAAGTATCCTATACGTTAACTTCTTTTACAACAATTTTATTTTGATATACTTTAATGGCACCCAGTACAATCAGGTATTGCGCAGTGCAGTAGGTAGTCATGATAATAAAACCAGCCACCGAAAAAGAATGATAAAATTTATTGATGGCAAGTACGCTATCGGATACTACAAAACAAATGGCACCCGCAATAAAAAGTAACGCTGTTTGAAAATCAATTTTATAATATTGCCATAAAGCCATACAGAGCATTGCTCCGAGAACAATGGCATAGGCTGTAACAGGTACTTTAAGTGCCCCGATAAAAGGATAAAGCAAGTACAATAAGCCAGCCACATACATTGATACCGGCAATAAAAAAAGAAAACCTTGCCTCGTTGTTTTTGTGTAGGATGATGGAATATTCTTAAAATAAAAAATGTAAAACAAATGGCCGCATAAAAAACCTACCAGTCCCAAAATGAAGAATAGGGGGTTGCTGTCAAACATCAGTAATACATCTCCCAGCCAGCCCAAAAATAAGCCTGTCAACATCAGCAGCACATTTTTTTCTTTTGTAAAATTTGTCTCCTTACCGAGTAAAGCCATTAAACATGGTATCAGCAAGGGTTTTGATATCCAATGCAGCGTTGTAAACCCAAACATATTCGAAAAAATATCTGTAATGCAGCATAGCAGAAAAATGTAAGCAATCGTTTTGTTTTTCATAAGTACAAGATATAAAGAAAACGGGTTGACAAAAAAATATATTGATGAAAAGAGTAAAGGGCTATTTCTTATGAATGCATAAACAGTTGGTTCGGGCAAAAGTATCCTGTTAAAAATCTCAAAAGCTTATCTTCACAAATCAATAACCTCCCCCAAAAAATAATAGTGCGCCCGTTGTTTTTTATTTTTACAATATCCTGCTGAATATATCAGAAGATTTTAACCAGATTTATTGAATTTAGCAAGCAGCATAACAGCCATTTAAAACATCCTTTGTTTAACTTTGACGGAATTTATGATAAGATATATTTTAGTATTAATTATTGCAGGTTGTTTGCCGGCATTGAATGTAAATGCACAAACATGTAATAACCTGGGGCAAAACCCAGGTACGGCATTTCCTGTTTGCGGTACCGATACTTTTACCCAGGGATCTGTGCCGGTATGTGGTGGCAAAGCCGTTCCGGGCCCATGCCCCAATGATGTTTTAACCGATATTAATCCTTACTGGTATAAGTTTACCTGTTTTTCTGCCGGTACATTAAGTTTTCTTATATCACCCAAAAACGGGGGTGATGATTATGACTGGCAGTTGTTTGATGTTACCAATAAAAATCCGGCAGATGTGTACACAGA
>JAYUBR010001111.1:0-11980 GCA_043740775.1 Ferruginibacter sp.
AAAAATTTGAAGGTTGCCTGTATCCTTTTTTCTCCACCCCATTTGCTGCATAAAAAATAAACCGGTATGATGGCCAGTTCCCAAAAGAAATAAAATATCAATGCATCTGTTGCCAGAAAAACACCCATTAAACCAGCCTGGGTTAACAGCAGCAAGCCGTAAAAAGTATTTGCATTTTTATACTCATTTCTATAAGTTGCAACAAAAATTACAGGAAAAGAAATAGCTGTCAAAAGCGTAAGAATTCTCCCCATACCATCCAGCGAAACAGAAAAACTGGCACCGATATATTTAAGCCATTCGTAATTAAAGGTAAGTCCGCTCAATGCTTTATTACTGGCATAATAAATACTCGCCAACGATATGCACAAAGTAATTATAGAAGAAAATAAAGCCCATGTTTTAGCAGTTGCGTCTTTCTTAAATAAAAAAGTTATCAACCCCGCCAGCAGCGGAAAGAAAATTAAAACATGCGGAAATGTGATTGAAATATCTTGATCCATATCTTCTGATTACAAAAACAATTGAATGATAAATAAAATTAAAACAGCAACCACCATCATCAGCATATAAGCACTCACCTGGCCGGTTTGTAATAAACGGATCTGTCGGCTGCCATAATTTACAGCCTTGCCAACCCCATTTACAAAACCATCAATGCCTTTTTTCTCTACCACATTACTAAAGAATCCTGCGATTGATTGCATAGGTTTTACAATGATGGCATTAAAAAATTCATCTACATACCACTTGTTGCTGATTACTTTTGTAATGCCTGTTTCTTCTTCCCTTATCTTTTCGTATTTGCTAAATTTATTCCATGCATATAACAATGCTATCAATGCACCAATAACAGATACGGCCATCAGCGCATATTCGGTGGTGTTGGATAAGGCATGGGCTTCACGCAAAGCCGCAACTTTTGCATTGCTTTGTGCAAATATTGGTTCAAGAAATGCTTCCAAACGATGACCGTTGGGCATAAATACTTTTGGTATTCCTACCCATCCGCCAACAACAGCCAGTATGGCTAAAATAATTAACGGAACAGTAATGGGTGAAGGGCTTTCATGTAAATGATGCCCCTGCTCATGCGTACCACGGAATTTTCCAAGAAAGGTCATTGCATATAAACGGAACATATAGAATGCCGTCATAAAAGCAGTCAGTACACCCACTGCCCAATAAACAGGGTTCTTTGCAAATGCTTCTGCCAGTATCTCATCTTTAGAAAAGAAACCTGAAAAAGGCGGCATACCTGCAATTGCCAGACATCCTAACAAAAAAGTAATATGGGTTATGCTCATGTATTTTTTTAAGCCGCCCATGTTACGCACATCCTGCTCTCCTCCCATGGCATGTATTACACTACCGGCGCCAAGGAATAACAAAGCCTTGAAGAAGGCATGGGTCATTACATGAAATACAGCACCTGTATAAGCGCCTACCCCCAAACCTAAAAACATATAGCCCAATTGGCTTACAGTAGAATAAGCCAGTACCTTTTTTATATCATTTTGTTTTAAAGCAATGGTAGCAGCAAGTACAGCAGTAGCCAAACCTATTACAGCAATAACTGATTGCGTAAATGGTGCTATGGTAAATAATACATTGCTTCGGGCAATCATGTAAATACCTGCAGTAACCATGGTGGCCGCATGTATCAGAGCGCTTACTGGTGTTGGACCAGCCATCGCATCGGGCAACCAGGTATACAATGGTATTTGAGCACTTTTGCCAGTTGCACCTACAAATAACAATAAAGTGATTCCCGTTATATCAAATGCAGTTAGCTCATCTACATTTTTAAATACAAGACCATAATCAGCGGTATGCAATTTGGCAATCATCCAGAAAACTGCCAGCAAAAATCCAAAGTCACCAATGCGGTTCATAATGAAAGCCTTGTTTGCTGCATCATTGTTGGCATTGTCTTTAAACCAAAAACCTATCAATAAATAAGAACACAATCCAACGCCTTCCCATCCTATAAACATGATGATATAATTACCACCCATCACAAGTAACAACATGGAAAAAACAAACAGATTGAGGTATGCAAAATATTTTGCAAAGTCATTTGATTCTTCTTCGTGCATGTAAGAAGTAGAATACACATGAATTAGAAAACCTACACCCGTTATGATCAATAAGAATAGAGAAGACAGTTGGTCTATCTGAAAATCGAAGCCCACTTTCAGGGAACCGGTATTGATAAAATCAAAATAATGAGCAACATGCGTGTTGCCATTTTTTACCTGAAAGAAAACAAAGAGGCTGATTAAAAATGATCCTAAAACTACGCCGCCTCCGATAATACCAGCCAATGATTTTGATAATTGATTTCTTCCCAAACCATTGATAAGAAAACCAATCAATGGTAAAAAAGGTATCAGCCAAACTATTTGCAAAGTATTACTCATAAGCCCCGAACCCCTTGAGGGAATTTTTACCTACAACTTTAAAAGTGTAGTTTTATTAAATAAAAAATATCTTACAATTATAAATTTTCCGTCTCTCATTAAAGTAAGAGATACGTGCTTTAATTCTTTAACCTGTTCAAAAAGTTCACATCTACTGAATGGGTATTGCGGTACATCATTACAATAATAGCCAGTCCCACACTTACTTCTGCTGCTGCTACAACCATAATAAAAAATACAAAAATCTGTGCATCACTGCCAGCCGTGGGCAGCGAAGATGACTGGGTATGTAATTTTGAAAAAGCCACCAGCAATAAATTGGCAGCATTCAACATCAGTTCGATACACATAAAAATAATGATGGCATTTCTACGTGTTAACACACCAACTACTCCAATACAGAACAAGGTTAAGGCTAAAAAAATGTAATAATTTATCGGCATATACTATTTATAACTTTACTAAAATACTCCGGCTTCAATAAGGCTGCTGAAGGTTATTCAAAAGATTGTGTTGCATTTATTTTTATCTATTCTTCCTTTTTTGAGATAACCACTGCACCAATCATAGCACTTAAAAACAACACACTGCTTATTTCAAAAGGAAATACATAATCTGTAAATAATAGTTTTCCCAAATTTTCAATTAAGCCTCCGCTGCCACTATTAGTCTCTATCAAGTGGCTGGCATTAGTAGTTTGCTTTAAAGCTGCTACCAATACCAGCATTAAACTGGCACCTGCAATGGTGCCCCCGTACAGAATATATTTATTTTTTTGCGGTGGTGCTGATTCTGCATTTAAATTCATCAACATTACGACAAATAAAAACAATACCATAATAGCTCCGGCATACACAATAATATTTACAATGGCGAGAAACTGGGCATTCAACAAAATATAATGGCCTGATATGGCGAAAAATGTAATGATCAAAAACAAGATGCTATGCACCGGATTTTTACTGGCAACTACCATAATGGCACCGCCTAAAGTCAATGCGCTTAAAAACCAAAATAAAATTTGTGTAACATTCATTCTTTATGATTAACCTTTTTACAAACTACTATTTAGCTGCTACCCTGCCACCCTTTGCTTTGGCATACGCTTCCGGCTCAGTAACCGGGTTAGGAATCAGCAGATCATCTTTACCATAAATAAATCCCTTGCGCTGAAAGTTAGCAGGAGCAAAGGTTTCACTTAAGTAAATGGCATCTTTCGGACAAGCTTCTTCACACAAACCACAAAAAATACATCGCAACATATTGATCTCGTATTTAGCCGCATACTTTTCTTCCCTGTATAAATTTTCTTCGCCAGCTTTTCTTTCCGCAGCTTCCATGGTAATGGCTTCTGCCGGGCAGGCTACTGCACATAAGCCACAGGCTGTGCAATTTTCCCGGCCTTCCTCATCCCTGTTTAAAATATGTAAACCTCTGAACACGGGGCTAAATGGCCTGGTCTTTTCCGGGTAACTAATGGTTGGAGCTTTTTTAAACATATGGCCAAACGTAATAGACATGCCTTTAAAAATAGCAGGCAGGTAAGCCCTTTCCAATAATGTCATTGGCCTGCGGTCTACCGCTTTTGCTCTGTTAGTTAATGCTTGCATATATTTTGTATTTATGGCAACACAAAAGTTGCGCAAATATATTTTTAATGTTTAGTAATGCAGTTATTTTGTTGTAAAATATAAAATAACTGCTCCTGTAACCAGCATATTAAATAATGCCATCGGGATTAAAACTTTCCAACCTAAATTCATTAACTGATCATAACGAAAACGTGGAATCGTCCACCGCACCCACATGAACAAAAACACAAAGAAAAATGCCTTTGCCAGAAACATCATAATATGAAACACCGCCATCCAGTTTTGCCCGATTTTTTCTACCGCATGGGCGTCATTTAAAAATGGAATGTCGTAGCCACCAAAAAACAAACTCACCATTACTGCACTGCTGATGAACATATTGATGTATTCTGCAAATAAATAAAAACCCAGTTTCATGGAAGAGTATTCTGTGTGGTATCCGCCAATCAGTTCATTCTCTGCTTCTGCCAGGTCAAAGGGAGTACGGTTACATTCTGCAAATACACAGATCAGGAAAATTAAAAATCCCAACGGTTGTTTTACAATATTCCAGTAGCCATCCATTTGTCCAACCACCATCGACTTTAAACTAAGCGTTCCTGTTACCATCAGCAATGCTATTAATGCAATGCCCATGGCCAATTCATAACTGATGATCTGTGAAGCAGCCCGTAAACCTCCCATCAATGAAAATTTATTGTTACTGGCCCAGCTACCAATCATAATGCCATAAACCCCCATGCTTACCACACCAAAAACATATAAAATACCAATGTTGATGTCTGCAATCTGCAAATGAATTTCCCTTCCAAATAAAGTTACCGTATCACCCCATGGAATAACAGCGCTCGTCATCATGGCGGTTAACATCGCTAAACTAGGACCCAGAATAAATAAAAATTTAGAAGAAAAATTAGGGATGATTTCTTCTTTAAAAAACAATTTTAATCCATCTGCCAAAGGCTGAAATAAACCAAAAGGGCCAGCACGGTTAGGACCAATCCTGTCTTGCATAACCGCAGCCACTTTGCGTTCTGCAAAAGTGGCGTACATGGCAATCACCAATGAAGACATCACTACTACTATAATTAAAACCAGTTTCTCAACAATTAAAGCCAAATCAATGGATAATAACATAATCTATTGTATAAATATTTTTTAACCAAACTAACACACAGCTTTGTGGTGCTGCATTGGCGTCGCACTCTTCTACTTTATATTTTTTTTGTACTCTTTCTAAATTAGCTACTGTATTACAAATTAGCTACATCAATGACCCCTCTTCCACCCATGTTTAAATCCATGTATTACATCACGAAAATGAATTATAATTTCTACAGATAAACACATAATTATGATTCATTTTATTTGCCCAAAAGTAAAGTGCTTTTTCATATTCCCTGTTTACAATTTATGATAAAACTAACTTCTAATTTTTGTTGAGCCATTTACGGTATCATCAAAAGTATCCGAATGTGCCGGACCATTTATTTCACTTAAATGAACCGTTTGTTTGTTAACCTCACTTTCCGTATGAATATCCATCAGCAACCTCGGGCTTCTACCTCCCATTACTTCTTTAATCGTTTCTTTCGGTATTACCAGCCCTTCATATTTTCCCTGCGAAATTACTGAATGGCGGCTAATCTTTGTAACACCTTCTATCACCCAATCCCTCGTTTTCTTTTTATCAAAACGGCAGGTATTGCAAATCCACCCTGGCTTACCATCATAGCTTTGCACTTCACCCCACTGATCTTTACGCACTGTTACTCTAAACACTTCATCACCTCTTAACCATAAAGTTGTTTTGCCACAGCAGTCAGGGTTTTCACAATCTCTGTTCGCATCTACCGGCTTGGTAAACCAAACCCTGTTTTTAAAACGAAATGTTTTATCAGTCAACGCACCCACAGGGCAAACATCAATCATGTTGCCGCTAAAATCATTGTCAATTGCTTTGGAAATATAGGTGGATATTTCGGCGTGTTCGCCTCTGTCTAAAATTCCATGCACTCTTTTATCTGTTAACTGATCTGCAACATAGGTACAACGATAACATAGAATGCAGCGGGTCATGTGCAATTGTATGTAAGGGCCGATATCTTCCTTCTCAAAAGTGCGCCTTTTAAATTCATACCGGGTGCCTTCTTTACCATGCTCGTAACCCAGATCCTGCAAATGGCATTCACCGGCCTGGTCACAAATCGGGCAATCCAATGGATGATTTAATAATAAAAATTCAACTACTCCTGCCCTTGCTTCCTTCACTTTTTCACTGGTAATATTCTTTACAATCATACCATCCATTACTGTGGTACGGCAACTGGCTACCAGTTTCGGCATCGGTCTTGGATCAGCAGTTGAACCGGCCGCAACTTCTACCAAACAAGTACGGCATTTTCCACCACTGCCCTGTAACTTGCTGTAGTAGCACATTGCAGGTGGTGTAACGTCACCGCCAATGGTACGTGCAGCATTCAATATTGTAGTACCGGGCTTTACCTCGATGGTAATGTTATCGATGGTAACTTTAAAATTTGCCGGTGGTGCTGGTTTTGTTTCGTCAGCCATAATTAAAAATTAAAAAGTCAAAAATAAAAAGTCAAAAATAAAAAACGATTTACAGTGACTTCAAGATAATTGCGGCTATGATTTTTGAAATTTCATCTGCTTCTTTTATTAATTCGTTTACTTTTATTTTGTCGACTTCTTTCGTTTCTTTTATAAGATAAAGCTAATATTTTGTTTCGTTTGCTGATTTAAGTGCGATTATATAAAATTTCGCCAATCTTTTTTAGAACTTCCTGCCTTACCTTCAACCACATTTGCTCCGATAGAGGTTCTACTTCTTAACAATTGATCGAATACCGAAAAATATTTTTTTTCATATTTGCAATCCTTAATAAATAAGATCAACTCTCTCGAAAAGTAAAAACATCTATGTCCAATATTATAAGGCTTAGAATCATCATTCAATTCAAATGTTTCAGCCTCATCATCATTGTACATTTTTTGAATTTTTACTTTTGATTTTTTACTTAAAAAAACTCTACACTGCCACTGGCACATGAATCGGATCTGCATAATGCCTTAATCCAAAATTTTCGGTCAAACATTTTTCAGGATTCAGCACATGCCATTCAAATTCGTCCCTGAAATGCCGGATTGCTGCTGCTACCGGCCATGCGGCAGCATCGCCTAACGGGCAAATAGTATTGCCTTCTATCTTGCGTTGAATATCCCACAGCAAATCTATGTCCTTCATTTCACCTTTGCCGTTTTCAATTTTGTTGAGTATCCTTTCCATCCAGCCGGTACCTTCACGACAGGGGCTGCATTGTCCGCAACTTTCATGGTGATAAAATCTTGCCAACGTCATTGTATTTCTTACCACACACTGGTCTTCATCCAACACAATAAATCCACCGCTCCCCATCATGCTACCGGTTGCAAAACCGCCATCACTCAAACTTTCGTAGTTCATCAGGCGCTTCTCTCCTTTTGCGGTTGTCAATAATAAATTGGCAGGAAGAATTGGAACAGATGACCCGCCCGGAATACAGGCTTTTAATTTTTTGCCATTGGGTATGCCACCACAATATTCATCACCAAAAATAAATTCTTCTACAGAGATGGTCATATCAATTTCGTAAATGCCCGGCTTATTGATATTGCCGCAGGCTGAAATTAATTTTGTACCCGTTGATTTTCCCACACCGATTTTTGCATATTCTTCGCCACCTTCGTTGATGATGGGAACAACCGCTGCAATGGTTTCCACATTATTCACTACCGTTGGTCGTTCCCAAAGCCCTTTTATGGCCGGGAACGGTGGCTTGATTCTGGGATTGCCTCTTTTTCCTTCAAGGCTTTCTATCAAGGCGGTTTCTTCACCACAGATGTATGCTCCGGCTCCACGTTGAACATAAATTTCACAATCGAAACCGGCACCTAAAATATTTTTTCCCAGAAAGCCATTAGTTCTGGCTTCTGCAATGGCTTCCTCAAGAATGTCTGTAATCCAGGCATATTCTCCACGGATGTAAATGTAACTAACGTTGCTGCCTAAAGCAAAAGACGATATAATCATCCCTTCAATGAGCAAATGCGGAATAAACTCCATCAGATACCTGTCTTTAAAAGTACCCGGTTCGCTTTCATCTGCATTTACTACCAGATGCCTTGGAACACCTTCTGGTTTGGCAATAAAACTCCACTTCATCCCGGTAGGAAAACCTGCGCCGCCACGACCACGCAAACCGCTTTTCTTCACCTCTTCCACAATATCTGCAGGCGCCATTTTTAACGCCTTTTCCACACTGCGATACCCACCTTCACGGCGATATACTTCGTAAGTTTTAATGCCGGGAACATTTGCTTTGTTTAATAATAATTTTCTTGCCATAAAGCCCTTTCTCCATGCAGGAGATTTGATTATGATTAATTACTTTTTTACTGAATTTTTACTGCCTGCCTGGCAAACAATATCCAACGCTTGCTTTTCTTCACCCATACCTCCAACACCCTTAATCTGAAATTGCTGGCTGCTCCTTTTAAGGTGGCTTTATAATCTCCCAAAAAACGAACGTTAGCCATGGCTCCATTCATTATTATTATAATACTATCTTCTTGTATGCCCTGATAGCTGATATAACCTGTTTCCAGATCCTTTATCATATCAGCTTTTGTTTCTACCCAGCCATTGCTATGCCCGTAACTCAGTGCTTTATCGGTTTGCTGATTGATAGAAATTGTATTTTTATTTACCAACGCCTGGTGAAATTCTTTTACTGTTGCAGTTAACTTTTCTTCTTCGCTGGTTTGTGCAAAACCAACAACTGAAATAAGCAATAACGATATGAACGATAAAATTTTCATTGTTTTAATTTAGCCATCAAAATCCGCATTGGATTTAACATTCTTGTAAAAGGATTTAATACCAAACCGAGAGATTCCAAAGTGGTTGCGCCTAAAAGTGGTTCATCACCTTCCTCTCCATACACAACCGGTGCCGGACCACCTTCCCCTTCGAATTCAAAATAGGCACTGCATACTTTTCTTTTTAATGCGGTTCCATCTGCCAAAGAAAAACTCATTTCTTTATAAGGCTCTATATCCCACTGATCTAAAATTTTACCGGGTACCAAACTGTGGATCGCACCACTGTCAATCAAAAAATTAACCTCCGCAATTTTTTCAGATTTACGGTGTTCCTTTACTTTTAATATGGCATTGGTTATTCCCAATTATCTATTTTGTTTCTTTATCATGATTAAACATCCAGTTAATTCCAAACTGATCCGTCAACATTCCAAACCTGGCACCCCAAAAGGTATCTTGCAATTCCATTGTTATAATTGCGTTTTCAGATAAGGCCACAAAGGTTTTATCTGTCATTGCCGGATCTTTAAAGTTCAATGAAAGGCTGATATTAGTGCCTCTTGTTGCTGACATGTCCGGCGGACAGTCGCTTACCATCAATACCAGTTGACCTGCCTGAAACATGGCATGCATAATCTTGTCTTTCATTTCGTCAGAAGATGGCATGGGAGATTCTCCAAAAGTTTGCTGGTGCATAATTTTTCCGTCCAATGCTTTTGAATAAAAGGCCAATACTTCTGCAGCATTGCCATTAAAATTCAGATATGGTACTATCGCTTCCATGATGAACTTATTTTATGAAGATTAATTATTGACTGCTGCTTTATTTATGCACTCCTCAACAATGGCATCCACCTTCTCTTTGGTTAAATGTTCCCTGTAAGTTTTACCTAACTGCATCATAGGGGCATAACCACATGCCCCTAAACATTCCACGGTTTTTAATGTAAACAAACCATCTGTTGTAGTTTCACCTATCCCGATATTTAATTTTGATTTTATATAGCTGATAATTCCATCACTTCCATTCAACATGCATGGACCAGTTTGGCAAACCTCAAATAAATATTTACCTACGGGCTTTAAATTATACATGCTGTAAAAACTGGCCACTTCATACACTTCAATCGGTTCAATTTGTAACAAGGTAGCTACATAATCCATTACCGGCGTATCCAGCCAGCCACCAAACTCATCCTGTGCCAGGTGCAATACGGGCAGTAAGGCGCTTTTTTGTTTACCTTCGGGATAACGCTTTATTATTTCGTTCACCCTGTTTAATTTCTCTTGTGAAAACTGCACATTCATAATTGCTAATTCGTAATTCATAATTATTTTAAGCATCTAATTCTCCGGCAATCAAATTTAAACTACTCATGGTAATTACCGCATCGCTTAACATACCACCTTTAATCAATTCTTCAAATGCCTGGTAATAAATAAAACATGGTCTGCGGAAATGCAAACGGTATGGATTTCTTCCTCCATCGCTGATAAGATAAAAACCTAATTCGCCGTTACCTGCTTCCACCGAGCTATACAGTTCGCCTGCCGGGATATCTGTTTCGCCCATGATGATTTTAAAATGATAGATCAATGCTTCCATTTTAGTGTACACATCTTTCTTCTCCGGCAGGTAATAAGCAGGTGTATCTGCATGAAAAACTTCTGCCTCAGCGCCTTTAAATTCTTTTACTTTTTTATAGGCCTGTTCTATCAAACTCAGGCTCTGCCACATTTCTTCGTTTCGTACTAAAAAGCGGTCATAACAATCGCCCGTTTTTCCAACAGGAATACTAAAATCGAACTCCTCATAAGAACTATATGGCGTATGTACCCGCACATCATAATCAACACCTGCCGCTCTTAAATTAGGACCGGTAAACCCATAATTTAAAGCCCGCTCTGCACTAATGGCACCGCATCCAATAGTGCGTTCCATAAAAATACGATTGCGGTTAAAGAGGTTTTCAAACTCTTTTAATTGTTTAGGATAAGTAGCGAGGAATTGCTCCAGTTTTTCAAATGCCTTATTGGTAAAATTTCTTTCAAAACCACCAATACGCCCGATGTTGGTGGTAAGACGGGAACCACAAATTTCTTCGTAAATTTCATAAATTAATTCCCGAAACTGCATCAGGTATAGAAACCCGGAAAATGCGCCACTATCAACCCCTACAATAGAATTACAGATCAGGTGATCTGATATTCTCGACAATTCCATGATGATGATACGCAAGTAATCAACACGTTTGGGAAGCGTTATTCCAAGTAATCTTTCGCAGGTAATATGCCAGCCCATATTGTTAATGGGAGAAGAACAATAATTTAACCGGTCAGTAAGCGTTGTAATCTGGTACAGCGGTCTTCGTTCTGCCAGCTTTTCGAACGCCCTGTGAATATATCCTACCGTGGAAGTGGATTTTAAAATCCTTTCACCATCAAGCTCCAGAATATTTTGAAATACACCGTGGGTGGCAGGGTGAGTAGGCCCAAGGTTAAGTGTGGTAGTTAATTTTTCTATACTTCCTTCCGGTAATAAAATGTGATCGCTCATACCCTAACCCAAAACGGGCTTTTATTTTAATTATATAACTTTGTTATCAAATTGAATTATCCTCTTCCAAACATCTCGTCATCTTTATCCACCCTGCTTTGATCTTCCAGCGGAAATTCTTTTCTCATTGGAAAGTAATCCATTTCATCCACATTTAAAATTCTTATCAGGTTGGGATGGCCTTTAAAATTTACACCAAAAAAATCGTAGGTTTCCCTTTCCATAAAATTAGCAGAAGCAAATAATGCGGTTGCACTATACACATCGGGTGTGGTAATATCTGTAAATACTTTAAACCGCAAGCGGATATTATCTGTAAGGTTGTGAAGATGATATACCACAGCGAGTTCAGCCCCTTTATTATCGGGATAATGCACCGCCTGTAAATCTGTTAAAAATTGAAATTTCAATTCCGGATCGTCGTATAAAAACTGTAATATTTTTAAATTAAGTTCTTTGGGAGCTGTAAAGGTCAGCATGCCATAGGGCTGTACCCAATGGGTTAGCTGGTCGCCAAATTTATC
>JAYUBR010001112.1:0-1035 GCA_043740775.1 Ferruginibacter sp.
CTGCTGTAATTTTTCTGGCTTAAAAATAAAACGTTCCTGCAGCAGGTA
Source organism: Ferruginibacter sp. (assembly GCA_043740775.1). Lineage (GTDB taxonomy): Bacteria > Bacteroidota > Bacteroidia > Chitinophagales > Chitinophagaceae > Ferruginibacter. Next base: position 49 of record JAYUBR010001112.1, read on the forward strand.
GGCTATTACTAATAAAACAAGGTAGCCGAGGATGATATAGATGATGGTGGATGACAAGATGATTTATTGTTCCTTGTTTAATTAGTAATAGCTTACCTGCTACAGGAACGTTTTATTTTTAAACCTGAAAAATTAAAGCCCGATTTTAAATACAAGTATGATGTTCCTTTTAAAGAATTATTTTTTGATGTAGCTGAAGGTGTAAGCATCAACGGACTTCATTTTTATGTAGAAAAACCGTTGGGATTAATTCTCTATTTTCATGGCAATTCAAGAAGCATAAAAGGCTGGGCAAAATATGCCAAAGATTTTTATAGGTACGGCTATGATGTTGTGCTGGTAGATTACCGCGGCTTTGGAAAAAGCACCGGCAAACGCAGCGAAAAAGACATGCACAAAGACATGCAGTTTGTATACGATACGCTGGCAACAAAGCACTACGAAAATCACCTGATCATTTACGGAAGAAGCCTTGGCAGCGGCTTTGCAGCAAACCTTGCCAGCGAGAACAAACCCCGCTATTTAATTTTGGATGCGCCGTATTTTAGTTTTAAAAAAGTGGTGGAACGTTTTTTACCCATCTTGCCGATGCGTTTTGTATTGCGCTTTCACATGCGTACAGATAAATGGATACCGAAAGTAAACTGCCATACTTATATCCTGCATGGCACCAAAGACTGGCTGATACCCATCAGCAATAGCGAAAAATTACAGGCATTAAATCCACGCAAAATAACACTGATACGCATTGAAGGCGGCGGCCATAATAACCTGCCTTCGTTTCCGGAATATCATAAATTTATCAGGGATATTTTAGCTCCCTGATGCCCTGGACAGAAAAGTTTGTAAGTTTTAAATAATCAGTTACGCATGAATAAAAGCAAAAAATATAAAGCAGTGCAATGGTTAAAGTGGCTGGTGTTTTTATACACGTTTATTGGAGTTGCTTTGTATTTTCTGCAGGAACTTTTTCTGTTTCATCCGGTA
>JAYUBR010001113.1:0-1033 GCA_043740775.1 Ferruginibacter sp.
ATAAAGAAGCGCCTTCATCTGCAAATGTGTAGCTGTTGATATTGCCTTCAAAATAAATATTTTTTATCAGGCCGCCCTGCCATTGCGCTATGGCATTCAGCAGCAGGCCAAAGTTGGTGCGGCCAAGGGTAGCTTTGGTAAATATCGCATCGGTTGGCGTGCCTGCACCCACTATTTTAACAGCAGGTGGTTGCAGCAATAATTTTTTCCACGCTAAAATTTTGTTGGCCACCAGCGCTACTTCATCATCAAACCGAAAGCTGTTGCTGAGGTGATACACCGGAAAATCTACTTGCTGCAAACTGTTGATAGCATAGCGCCAGCCATAAATTTGCTGGTGGATATCCCCCACAATTATTTTGATGGCGGGTTGTTGCAGAAATACTTCCAGCATGGCAGCGCTGGCATCCTGTCCTTCATCAAATAAAATATAATCAAAAGGCAAAACAGGGTTACTCAGTTGAAATTTCTTTAGATAAAAATCATGTGTTACGGCTACCTCTGCCCGCTGCATTTTTGCCAGCGCTTCCCTGGTAAATTTTTCAATCAGCGAATAAAAGTTGTGTACAAACGTTTTGGCCTTTGGATCAGTTATTACTGCATGGTATTGCAACTCCTGCACCTTGCCTGCTTTGCTGTTGCAGAAATAACTGATGAATTTATTTACGTGGTTGGCAATGATGTAGTCGGTATGTTTTTCGCCGGTGTTGATGCCCAGCATATCAACCCATTCATAACTTTTATACCCTTGTATTACTTTATACTGGCTGTGCTTGATTATATGATGAAAGGCAAGGGAATGGGCTGTTTCTACTTTTACATTTTGTAAACCGGCTGTCGCAAATTTTTGTTGCGCTTCTGTTTTTACTGTTTTATTAAATGCCAGGTACAATATCCGGCTGGCGGCTGGTCTGCTTTTGGCATACTCTACCAGCGTGGTGGTTTTTCCACTTCCCGCCACGGCATTGATCACCAGGTTATGGTTGGTGTTGATAACTGCTTGCTGTTCGGGCGTTAATTGCATACTGTAAAA
>JAYUBR010001114.1:0-3737 GCA_043740775.1 Ferruginibacter sp.
TGTGGTGCGGGGGATGTTTCCAAAGCAACTTCGATAGCGCATATTCCTATCTGGATATTTCACGGGGCAGAAGATGCGGCAGTAAATCCGCTTTATTCGCTTGATATGCTGGAAGCCTTAACCAAAGCTGGTGCCCATCCCGGGTTTACGCAATATCCTGAAGTTGGGCATTTCTCCTGGTTAGGTGCATACAGTGATCCATTGATGCTGGAATGGCTGTTCAGGCAGCATAAATAAAATAAATTCATTGCTTAAAAATTGAACGCCAACCCATCAACACAATCAAAGTTTTTATTTATCCGGGCCATCATTATTATCATATATCATTGTAAATTTATTATTTTTTACATATTTTTCTTTAAACCTTTTATAGACAGTGTCCGGTTGCTTAACACCGTTTACAATTAATTCTTCATTGCTCAATTTATAAGAAGCCAGGTCTTTTTTATCCTTAATTATATTTTCTTTAATAAGATCTCCAATAATATTCTCCTGTAATACCTGAGATTGCTCCATAGCTTTTTTAGACCTTTCCATTTCTTTCATAGATTTCTGCATCTCTACTTTTGATCTTTCCATTTCCTCTTTCATCTTTATTTGAGATTGTGCCATTTCTTTTTGGGATTGCTCCATATTTTTTTTGTACTGTTTCATTTCTTCCTGCATATTCTCCTGAGCCTGTTCCATATCCATTTTTGATTTTGCCATTTCGATTTTTGATTGCTCCATTTCCATTTTTGATTCTTGCATAGCCTGCCTTGTCTCCTCTTTATGTTCCTCCATTTCTTTTTTAGCATCTTCCATTTCAATACCGGATTTTGCTAACTCTATCTTAGACCGTTCCATTTCTCTTTTTGATTGTTCCATGTCAATCTCCGATAGTTTCAAATCTTTTTCTGCCTGCTCCGCATCTGATTTTGTCTGCTTCAGTATTTTACCGGTTACACTTTTGTAATCTCCCATTTTTTCGGCAGGGATTTTTTTTCCATTTACATATAATTCTTTTACCTCGTTGTTTTCACTAACGATAATATATTTCTTACCATTTACAGAAGTACTGATTTTTTCATTGGAGACTCCTGCCCTGTCTTGCTGCCGGGCTGGAACAGTATCTGCAGATGCTGGCAAAGCAGCAAAGATTTTCTCCGCCGCAGTTATAGTAAATGGTTGGAAAACATTTTTTTTCTCTTTCCTTTCCGGTTGTACGTTATTTGATGAGAACGCAAAAATAAATGCGCTGGTAATGATCATGCCGGTGGCCAAAAATTTCTTTTCCATGTTATTTAAAGTTTTATTGTTGTTATAAATAATTCTTTTTACCCGGTTCATTAAATAATTTTTTTCGCCGCAAAATGAATTTGTTAGTGGAGAAGCTAAGGATATATTAAAGCCCTGGAAAGATAAAAGCGCTTTGATATAATTTCGCTTGCTGTCCGTTTGGCTAAGAGCTATATCATCACAGCAATTTTCTCTTTCCTGTTTTATTAATGAAGAGACCCATAATACAGCGGGGTTAAAAAAGAAAATTATTTCTACTATATGCTGCAGCATATTAACCAGGAAATCTTTACGGCGTATATGTGCCAGCTCATGCAATAATATTGCTTCTATTTCATTGGCCGGCAGCAACGCCAGCATGGCTGCCGGAAATAAAATAACCGGTTTAAAATACCCAATTACCGCAGGCATCTTCGCCAGGCCCGACTGTAATAACTGAACCCGTTTATTTATTTGCAATTGCCTGCTCAATTCAGTTATCCTGCTGTTCCAATATTCGCCGGCAGAAAATACCTGTCTTCTTTTTAATTGGTAAACACCATACAGTCCAGCCGATAGCCTGATGAATTGCAGGCCGATGATTACAAGCCAGGTCAATACAATCCAGCCGGCATTGGCATTAAAAAAACCAATGGCTTTATCAGTAGCTGATAATTTATTTTCAACAACCGATGGAGATACTGACGAAGTTTCCAATACACTCCTTTTAGCGGCAGGCATTGCCAGTGCTGCATTTGTAACCTGTTTTGCTTTTATTATCTGCCTGCTGAAAGTAGCAGCAACAGTTATAATAAAAACCAACAAAGTACCTGTTAATAAATTATACCGCAGTGATGAGCTGCCCTTTTTTGTAAAAAAAATAATACTGCCTGCTACCATGGATAGCAACATCCCCTGCCAGAGAGAATGTATCAATGTCCAGTTTAACGCCTGGATAATTTGCTGCCCGGAAACCGGAATTGAAAAAAGTAAAGGCATAAAATTATTTTTGGTTAATCAACTTTTATCAAGTTTATCCAACAGGGCTTTTATCTCCTGCAATTCTTTTTTGCTGGTTTTTTTATTGCCTAATAACTGCATCATTAAACTACTGGCCGAGCCATTGAACATGGAATCTACAAACCGGTCCAGCAAAAAACTTTTTGTTTTCTGCTCTTCTATTGCAGCAATATAAATATGCTTCATATTGGTTTCATCTCTTTTCAGCATTTTCTTTTCGGCCATTATCTGCATAAGCTTTAAGGTAGATGTGTATTGCACGGCACGTTTCTGTTCGTTCAGTGTGTCATTTACAAAACGTACGGTGCAGGGGCCATAAAGCCATAACACCTGTAATATTTCCAACTCAGATCTGGTGGGTTCCATTTTTGCTGTACCTGTTTTTTTTATGTTCATGTGCTAAAGGTAGGAAATATTTCGTACGAACAAATAGTAAGCTTTGTTTTTTATTTTTTTTAACAGTTATTCTTATACCTGGGTTTATCAGCTTCCGACTTAATTTGGCTAAAGCTCACTGCTTTTTTCTCTTAATTGCTTGTTCTTATTACGCAGGAAGGTTAACTTTATTTAAAAAACCACCGCCCTTTTATATTTATTCAGCTACAAAAGAAATTACCATGGTTGATGCAGAAACATTCAGGCAGTTAGCTCTGTCGTTTCCCGGTGCCATAGAATTGCCGCACTTTGAAAAAGCGTCTTTCCGGATAAATAAAAAAATATTTGCAACGCTCGACATTAAGAATAACAGGGCATGTGTACTCCTCACCGAAACAGACCAATCTGTTTTTTGCACCTTTGACAAAGCCATAATTTATCCTGTTCCGAATAAATGGGGTAAAGGCGGAGCAACCTATGTAGAATTAAAAACAGTTCGCAAGAATATGCTGAAGGATTTACTGGCACAGGCATACAACAGGATCACCCCCAAAAGATCATCATCAAAAAAATAAAACAACATGAAGGAAAAAATGCCATTCCCAAAAATTAAAGCACAGTTTGCCCTTACTTAAGAGAACCTGGATTTACGGAGCTTCGTGGCAATACCTGGTTATAGCCCGGCATTTAAAAGATGTTTCTACAGCGGAAATGGAAAAGGGTTTGCGGACAAAAAGTAAATCACAAAAAATAATAACACTAAATGAAAAGTCATGGATAAAGTAAAGTATTAAAAAAAATAAAAACCTGATGCCACCCAATGATCCAAGTGATGCAATTGTTTATCCCAACCTTTCCTTAATATCCAATCCAAATTTTCTTGCATAATCTTTTGCCACATCATACCCGGCATCGGCATGTCGTATTACGCCCATACCGGGGTCGTTGCGTAACACATGGCTAAGCCTGAGTGCTGCTTCGGAGGTACCATCGGCTACTATCACCATACCAGCGTGTATGCTGTAACCCATGCCTACGCCGCCGCCGTGGTGCAGGCTTACCCAACTGGCGCCACCTGCAGTATT
>JAYUBR010001115.1:0-1032 GCA_043740775.1 Ferruginibacter sp.
TAGTGAATAAAGGCAATCTATTAATGCCGGCTTTTCAAATTATTCAAAAATACCATAATGATTTGCCACCTGTGCCTGCTTATGCATCCTATGCTATGCAACTGGGCGGCGGCAGCCGTTTTTATGATGATAACCAGTGGATAGGCATTACTGCTATGGATGCATATAAACGTACAAAAGATGAACGATGGTTGCTTACGGGAAAAGAGATTTACAGGTTTATGATGACAGGTTATGATACGGTTGCCGGTGGCGGATTGTATTGGCAGGAAGGAAATAAAAGTTCTAAGAATACCTGCAGCAACGGACCCGGAATTATACTGGCTGCGCAATTGTACCAGGCTACTAAAGAACAAGCTTATTTAGATACGGCATTACTTTTATTTAAGTGGGTAAATGCAAATCTTAAATCTACCTCCGGACTTTATTACGACAATATTAAAACTGCTACTTATGCGGTTGATAAAAAACAATACTCCTACAACACAGGTACGATGTTACAATCTGCAATATATCTTTATGAATGTACCAATGAAAAAACCTATTTGCAACCGGCGACTGCCATTGCAGATAGTTCGGTTTCTTTTTTTCTTGCCAATAATACCTTTAAAGATGACTATTGGTTTAGCGCCGTTTTGTTGAGGGCATATCAGCACCTGTTAAAATACAATAAGGATACAAAATACATTCAGGCATTTAAAAATTGTATTGATGCAGCAATAAGCAATAATAAAAATGCAAATGGATTAATGGGTAAAAAGCATATACTCACCCTGGTTGCACAAGCAGGGATGCTGGAAATGCTGGCACGTTTTGCATGGCTTCAGCAGCAGCACATTTTTAAATGATCCAGGATTGTAATAAATACTGACTGTAATTTTTTATTTAATTATTTCTCTTTTCACTCCTTTAAAATTGGTAATGGTAATTTTTACTACATCGTTATCCACCAATATTTTCCTGGTAGATTGTGATAGATAGGTAGAGCCATAATAAAATTCAACCTTCCTGGTTTTGTTGTTTTTATATAAA
>JAYUBR010001116.1:0-3732 GCA_043740775.1 Ferruginibacter sp.
CTATCATATGGTCGCCTGAAGAAATAGCAATGCTGATGTCAGGAGAATAAATGGTTCCGCATGGGCCGGTGATGCAGATATTTACAAGCCATACAGAAAATTCATACGTGGTACCAGGCTTAAGACCCGAAATATAATTTATAAAAAAAGTACCTGGCTCTTCTGACGCATTTACAACCATCATCCTGCCATTTACATCACCGGCCGTATGGTCTTCGGCAAGGGTATGCCAATTACCGCCAAAGCAATCGCTGGTGTAGGATGTATAAGTGTAATCGCCATCATTGGGGCAAACAAAACTAACCTTATTGTAGTTAGGCGACCTTACGGCGGTTACTTCCTTTTTACCATCTTCTGTACCAAAATCAATGTTGATTACGGGTGCTTTAAAATTACAGTCGTATTGCTGGCCTTGTGCGCTTTTGAAAAAAAATAAGGTGGCAGTAATTATAAAAAAAAATATTGTACTACCTTGTTTGCTTTGCTTCATGGTAATCCATGTTAAATACTCTATGAGTAAATTGATAAGATACTGTCGAGTCAAAATTGCATACCATCATTTATTTGCACTTTAAAATTATTACTAATTGATGGCAGGTGTTAACCGTTTATCACAAATGCATTTATGAATGGGATAAATAAAAAGGAATTTGTACGATCATTGAGGCGGGTAGATGAAAAAGCAGCTTCATTGAAGAAATATATTTCCATTGCGGAAAAATATTTTGCTAAATAAATGTAGTGTACCACAAAATTGTAACAAGGTTATTATGCATTATGGTTTGCAAGCATGTGCTGAAAAACAGCATCCGTTAAAGGTTTGGCGGAGTCAGGTACTTGTACGGCTGAATTTTGGAATACTTGCAGCTTTAATAAAAAATTTATAGTTAACGCATCAGTTTATCCTCCATACGTTTCATAAAAATTTCCTTGTAATTGGCTCCTATCGGGATACGTCCGGAATTTTTTTTCAGGCTCAGCTCGTTGTTTTCCATACCGGAAATTTGTTTTAAAGCAACGATATAGGATTTGTGTACCCGCATAAAACTACCTGATGGCAGGCGATCTTCTATTTCCTTCATGGTGATGTGAGCCATTACTTTGCGACTCCCCTGATAAAAAGCAATGTAATTATTCATCGCTTCCACATAATCAATATCGTCTAAATCTATTTTAAGCATTTTACCCCGCTGGCCGGTTTTTACAAAAATATAATCGTTCGGCAAGGATTCCGCAAACACAGATTGTTGCTGGGCAACTCCATCTGTAACGCGTTGCACCGCTTTTACAAAGCGGTTAAAATCTATGGGTTTCATTAAATAATCAACGGCATCCAACTCGTAACTGGTTACAGCAAATTCAGAGTAAGCAGTGCAGAATATTACCTTGGTAATGGTATTGATGTTTTTCATTACCTCAATACCATTCATTTCATCCATCTGGATATCTAAAAAAACAAGGTCGGGTTTTTCAGCCTTTATTATTTCAATGCCAACAATCGGGTTGGTTTCTGCGGCAATTAATTTACAATATGGCAGACGTTTAATATAATTTTTCAGCACATTGATGGCAGGTTGTTCATCATCAATTATTATGCATTTAATCATGCTAAGTGTTTACAGTTAATTCAAAAGTATAGAAATCTTTGTCATCACAGGCATTCATGCTATACTTTCCTTCAAAAGCAACATCCAGCCGCTTGCATAAATTGGCCATCCCTATATTGTGAGATGAGAGTTCAAAATTATTTTTTCTTACTTTATTTCTACAGTAAAAATATACCTGTCCCGGCCTTAGCACCACCCTTATTTTTAAAGGATTACGGGCATCTTTTAAATCGCCGTATTTAAAAGCATTTTCTACCACTGTAATCATGGAAAGTGGCGGCAACATCTGGTTAGTCACTTCGCCATCAACAACATATTCAATCACTTTGGAATGGGCAAAACGTATATTGTTTATTTCCAGTAAAAGATGAAGATTGTCTAATTCTTTTTGTACAAATACTTTGTCGCTGTCATACTCCACGCTTTCGAGCGAGTACCGCATGATACGGGAAAGTTTGGAAATATTTTCTGCCAGTTCCTCCGAGTGTTCCAGTGCCTGCGAAAAAAGTACATTGAGCGTGTTATGCAAAAAATGTGGATTTACCTGCGAACGTAAAAACGCATACTCCAGCATCAGTTTATCTTTCTGCGACTTTAACTCCTGCTGTTTTAATAATGAGTTTTCCAGTTCATTGCGCAGCTTTTCTTCCCGCAGTTTGCTTAATTCTCTTTCTTTATTAAACGACTCTGTAACATGAAAATAAAGCATTGCATAGGATGCATACTGAACGTATCCAAGCATTGCTTCTTTCAAAAAAACGCCCAATTTATTTGAACTATTTAATTTTGTTCCAAACAATGGTAATAGCAGGTAGATATAACAATAGGCAAGGATGGCCATCACCAAAAAAGCGATAAAAAAAGAAGCAACACTCCAAATCACCTTTCTGGTTTTATTCAGGTTTAAAAAATACAAGACTAAGTAAAAAGTAATACAAAGAGGTAACAAATACAATGCAGTGTTGATAACTGAAACATTGGGATTGGCTAAGTAATTGGCAAAATAAATAAAACTGGCATAGGTGACCCAGGCACTGATATGCACCAAAATAGTAAAATATTTTTTATTTTCTTCAGGGGTTTGCTCCGTTACCTCAACCTTTTTAACGTGCAGTTGCTTAAATGTACTGGATAACTCCTTGCTCATACAATTGATTAAATTGTGTATAATCTATGCAGTCTTTTTTTATGTATCCATTCTCGCACTTCACCAAAATATCATACAACGTGTTATTTATTTCGTAAAATGAATAAGTGCTTTTTCGCAATAAAAATGAACTGCCATTTAATTTAAAAATACCAAATCGAAACGAATCAAGCGTTATTTTTTCTGTGACAGATGAAACCTTTTTATCCATCTGATAGCTCTCAACATGTATAATATTGGCTACTTTATGTATGTACAGCCACGCTTCCCACTGTTCAGGATAAGCTTTTATCATAGGAGCGACAAGATCGTAAATCATCTGCGTTGTTTCTTCCGCAAACAACCCTCTTTGTTTATTGGGATCCGGAAAAATAGGATCGAAAAATTTTAACCTTATATCTTCCCACGATGCCCGGTAACTGGCGACTGTAACAATGGGAATATTGGCCGCATGTGCCAGAAAGGCGATGCCTTTGCGGGCAAAAATTTGCTGACCAAGAAAGTTTACAGGGCATCGGTTATCATTTTTGGTAGTGGAAGCACCTGCTCCCGTATTGCCATCCATATACAACAAAAGGCTTCTGCCATTTTTAATAGCCCGCAACATTTGCAACCCTACCGTAGCATTTTCAGCATCAATAATACCAAAGTTGTTTTCGCCGGCATTGCCGGGCAGACTATTATAGATTTCCATAAATGCGTCTCCTTCCTGCTCAACAACATTCTTGCCCACTACCAATGAGTATGGGATTTTATTCTTCATCAAAAAAAGATTGAGCAACCGGTAAGAGCCAGTGTGAAAAGTACATATTATCGTTGGCTTATTTTTTAACAGGCTTACAATTTCATCACTGCAATTTTCCATTTCAACAAAATTGAGTGACTCGTAAGTAGATTGCTCCAGAATACTTAATTTTTTATGCAATAAAATGTTTTTATAAATTTCTTCGTGCTCATTAATGCCTATTGCAGGCAGGT
>JAYUBR010001117.1:0-1030 GCA_043740775.1 Ferruginibacter sp.
AAGGGCATCTTGCAGGCAAAGGGCGAATACCTTCAGTTTTTAAATTCAGGTGACTGGCTGGAAAATGAAAACGTTCTTTCAAAGGTTTTTGATACACCCAGATCGGCGGAGATCCTTTATGGAAATATGAATGAAGTGTTACCCAATGGAACAATTAAATTGCAGGTGCCACTAACCGGCGACCGGTTAACTATGGCCAACTTTAATTCCAATACACATTCCACTGTGCAGCACCCGGCCTCCTTTATTCAACGCTCTTTGTTTGATAAAGGATTGTATGATGAACAGTACAGGATAATAGCCGATATTAAATTTTTTATTGACCGTATCATTCTGCAGAATTGTACCGTTGAATATCTTCCATTTGTGATTACTAATTTTAATTTGGAAGGCTTAAGCAGTAATCCTGTTAATTGGGCAAAAACCATTGCAGAAAGAGAACGGATATTTAGCGAATTATTACCACCCCGGATTTTAAAAGATTACGAACTGCTGTTCCAGGTTAAAGATTCGCCACTGCTGAAGTATATACCGTTTATTGAAAAAACCAGTGGGTTAAAAAAATTAGTAAGTAAAGGCGTAGCTTTTAGTATCAACATTTACAAATTAATTAAAAACAAAGGGTAGTACCTGTGTATTGAATGGTTAATACGTTTGTGTCTGTTATTGTTACAACCTACAATTCTGCAAAGTTTGTAATTGAAACGCTGGAAAGCGCAAAAGCCCAAACCTGGCAAAATATTGAGTTAATTGTTTCTGATGATTGCTCTGCAGATGATACAGTTGAATTGTGCCGGCAATGGATTGGTAATAACAAAAGCCGGTTTGTAAGAACAGATATTATAACTGTTCCAAAAAACACCGGCGTATCTGCCAATTGCAACAGGTGTATCAAAGCATCCAATGCAGACTGGATTAAGTTTATAGCAGGGGATGATATATTGTTACCCAACTGCATTGAAGACAATGTAAAATTTGTTCAGAAACAGCAGGATGCTTCCATTATTTTTTCGCAGGTTTTAGTATACCA
>JAYUBR010001118.1:0-3727 GCA_043740775.1 Ferruginibacter sp.
CCCTTTAGTAGCAGGGGTTCAGAATTTAAAAACCAAAATAATCATGAAAAATGATGAAAAATAGTGGTTTTAGCTGCAATGTGGGTTAAGGTAAGCATAGTATAAGCTGTTTCATGCTGCACCGCATGGCCGTATTCATGTGCGGATACTCCGCAGCCGAAATATTTTTTCCTTCATAAACATCGGCACTTAAATTAATCGTTTATTTTACCGGATCGTAATGATCTGATAAAAAACCATCTGCCGAAATTACATGCACATCATAAATACCATTATCCCGTAACATTTTTTCTGCTATTTCCATTCCGCTTAAACCACTGCTTGTTACCACTTTGCTGTATTCATTAAACTTACTTTTTAAACGAAATTGAACCATCATACCAGCTAACATAAAAATCAGTAATATTCCAATAATGTATATTGTCATACTTCAATTTTTTATACAGAAAAGGTACAAAATATACTATTATAAATGCAAAAAAGGCAACCTGTTACAGCCGCCTTTTGTTTAATTATATTTTTATTTGTGTATTATAATTTCTGTAATTTAACGTTGTATTTTATTTCTTCATTAACAATGGTTACATAATAAATACCTGAACCTAATGATGAAGGCAGGTTATTGATTACTATAGAATTGTTACCCTTATTCAGGCTGATATTTTTAGTGTAAATCAACTGCCCGGAAGTATTCTGAATATTTAAGGTTGCAAAAGTTGTTTTGGTGGAAGCCAATGAAACCGTAAAATTATTGTTGAAAGGATTAGGGAAAACGTCAACACCGGTTCTGGCACCTAAAGAAAGATTAACAATAGATGAAAAAGATTCCTTGCCATTATTGTCAACCTGCTTTAAACGATAGTATACATAGTTGCTTCCTGAAACATGATCCAGAAAACTATAATTTTTTATCGTGTTACTATAACCGGCACTTTTTACTTTAGTAACGCTTATAAAATTAACCCCATCATAACTTCTGAATAATTCGAAATAATCACTATTTAATTCCTGGCTGGTTTGCCAGTTTAAAGCAGCAATACTATTTGAATAACTGCCGGTAAATGAAGTTAACTGAACCGGAAGTGGACCACCGGCAGTAACAATAAGGGTAAAATCATTAAAATAAGTACAAACAACATTGGTTAAACCTGTCTGGGTGGTAGAAACAACGAGCCTGTATTTATAACCATTCATTGTAGAATTTACAGTTCCGAGAGCTAAAGGCAAAGTAAATGTACTGCCGGTATAGGTAGCCTGAGCGGGTGAACTCATATCAACAAAAGAGATACCTCCATTTATGCTTTTCTGCCATTTATACCAGGTATTGGTACTGGTAGGATCTGTTACTGTAAAATAAGCTGTAGCAGAATTACCATCAAGTACTGAAGAGGGTCCACTCACTGCTACCTGGGACTGACATACATTGATTGATATATCATCAATTCCCAAATCATTACCGCTTGCTACTGCTGTTGCATTTAAAACCTGTAGATTAACAGAATCAGTTGTAGCAATAAAAGTTCCACCTACTTTAACCCAGGTAGGTGTGCTGGTGTAAGCAATCGGGCCAGAGTTGGCAATCTGAATTCCATTCACAGAAAATGTGACGTTGGGTTCAGAACCCGCTACAGCTGCAGAACTAGATGAAGGTAGTATGTTCAATACCCATGCTGAAAACTCGTACGTAGTTCCAGTACAAACCCGAATGTTTTTTATTTGATAAAAAACGGGACTATAGCTACTACTAGGTGCCCCGTTAACCGCCATAAAATACCCCCCGTCGCCGGTGTGGTCAGAGCCTCTCCAGTCACCTTTAAGACAGTTGCCCCCAGAAGCATTGCCAATTGTCTTTACAATTGAATAAGTGAATTCCGGCTGTAATCCACCACTTGCCGCAGTATACGTGTAGTCCGAGCAAGGAATTGCACTGCCGATTGTAGCAGTACAACCTGTTAATGCATTTCCAACATTTCCTGCAGGATTAAATGTACTGGATCCTGACTTGGTGCAATTGGCAGCGCTGGTGTTAATAGTAATTGAGGGTGTGCTGAATGTTCCTTTTGCGCCTAAAAGATTAGGGCCTTTTACACCCGTACATTGAGCACTGGTGATTTGATAACTGTATAAACTTGCTACAGTTAAAATAATTGTGTAAAACTTTTTCATCTCTTTTGTGGTTTAAAATTTACTAAAATTGTAAGCGGAGATACAAAAGATAAATGGATAGGTACACGGATGTTTAGCTACTAATATTTACAGATTAGTTAAAACAGCTAATAGTCATGTGCTAATAACTAAATAAAAAAGAGGATGTGTGGTAATTTTTTCTTATGGTAATTGTGTAGGAAGGGGGATCTGCTGTAGATACTTTTTATAATAGAATGTAAAGGTATATTTTTAATTGAAAGAAAAAAAATTATTTTATAAAATAGAAATCATTGCCCTAAATCCTGCTTTGCGGCTTATGGGAAAAAAAGCAAAAAGTAAAGCCACATTTAAACGAAGAAAGAGATGCAATTGCAACTCTTTCTTCAGTTATTTATTCAATTTAACTATGCTTATTTATATTGAACAGCTAATCCTTTTGCAAGGTCACCCATTTTGTTTAATCCATCCTGCGGCAAATTACCTTTTTTAAATTCGGCTAATATTTCCGGTAATGTATTTTCCATTTCCATTAAAAAGTGCTCCTCGAATGCTTTTACATTTTTAACAGCAACTTCTTTTAATAAACCCTGAGTACCTAAATAAATCATGGCTACCTGCTTTTCCACTGTCATTGGAGAATACTGCAATTGCTTTAATATCTCCACGTTACGTGCACCTTTATCAATTACATTTTTTGTAGCAGCATCCAGATCACCTCCGAATTTAGAGAAGGCTTCTAATTCTCTGTACAATGCCTGATCAAGCTTTAAAGTACCAGCCACTTTTTTCATTGATTTAATCTGTGCATTACCCCCTACACGGCTAACAGAAATACCCACATTGATAGCCGGGCGAATACCTGCATTAAACAAGTTACCTTCCAAAAATATCTGGCCATCGGTAATAGAAATAACGTTGGTAGGAATATAAGCAGATACATCACCAGCCTGTGTTTCAATAACTGGTAAAGCCGTTAATGATCCTCCACCTTTTACCAGGTGTTTAATTGATTCAGGTAAATCATTCATTTGCCTGGCGATATCATCTTTGGCAATTACTTTGGCAGCCCTTTCCAATAAACGGCTATGTAAATAAAACACATCACCAGGATAAGCTTCACGGCCTGGTGGCCGACGTAACAATAAGGAAACCTCTCTATAAGCCACTGCCTGTTTTGATAAATCATCATAAATAATCAAGGCTGGCCTTCCGGTATCCCTGAAAAATTCTCCAATTGCTGCGCCCGCAAACGGTGCATAGAATTGTAAGGGAGCAGGGTCAGATGCAGAAGCGGCAACAATGGTAGTATATGCCATCGCACCATTTTCTTCCAATGTTTTCATTATACCAGCAATGGTAGAAGCCTTTTGGCCAATTGCCACATATATACAGTATACCGGCTTGCCAGCTGCATAAAATTCTTTCTGATTAATGATAGTATCAACGCAAATAGCGGTTTTGCCAGTCTGACGGTCGCCAATTACCAGTTCTCTTTGTCCACGGCCAATAGGTATCATTGCATCAATTGCTTTAATACCTGTTTGCAATGGCTCCTTTACAGGCTCTCTGAAAATTACAC
>JAYUBR010001119.1:0-11906 GCA_043740775.1 Ferruginibacter sp.
ATGAAAATGATGGCTTATACAAAGCTCAGGTTTGTGTTGATAAAAACGGGCTGGTGGCAAAGCACAGAAAATTGCATCCGTTTATCAATCCGCATTTAACGCCTGGGAATGCCTATTGCATCTTTGAAATTAAAGGCTGGAAATGCCGCATTTTAATTTGCTATGACAACAACATTATTGAAAATGTAAGAGCAACTGCTTTGCTTGGTGCCAATATTATTTTTATGCCGCACGTTACGATGTGTACACCTTCTACCCGCCCCGGTGCAGGCTTTGTTGACCCCGCCTTGTGGGTCAACAGAGAAACAGACCCCACTTCGTTGCGGATTGAATTTGATGGTATGAAGGGCCGCGGCTGGCTGATGAAATGGCTGCCGTGCAGGGCTTACGACAATGCCGTATATGTTGTGTTTAGCAACCCGATTGGTATGGATGACGACCAGTTAAAAAATGGCTGCTCCATGATCATTGATCCTTTTGGTGATATTGTTGCGGAATGCCGTTTGCTGGGGGATAGTTTTGTGACCGCGACATTGACCCCTCAAAAATTAACTGATGCCGGAGGCTACCGGTACATAAAAGCAAGAAGACCTGAATTATACCGGGACATTATTGGTCAAGATCATCAATCAGAACAAACAGTGGTTTGGTTAAATGCTGATGAGAAAAAATAAAACTGCAGCCACAAAAATAATTGATCAGCATTGTTTGTGCGGCTCAATAAAAAGTCATAGTTTTTATTTCTTTCCATAAGAAATTAAATTAGCCATAATTCTATAAGCGCCTTCTACACCATTTGGCAACTGACGGTGAAATGAATAAGCACAATAAGTGTAATATCCTTTTCCATAGCTGGCCATTAACCAGCCGCCACTTTGCGGTGCCTGCCCTTTATCGTAAGTTGAGATGATGGGCACATAAGCAGTATCCCAGGTAGAAAAGAATTTAGAGCCACGTTGTTCAACCCAATGATCAAAATCGTTGAGTGAAATTTTGTTTGGATAATTCAATACCCGATGATTTAAGGCCAACAGTTTAACAGGTGAATCTTCTTCAGAAACCTCTTCTGAATTGCCGGGCAATACCGCAGGATATGGAGCCATGCGTTCCGGAACAAACTCCGGTGTTTGAAACAACACGATCAGATGACCGCCATTTTTTGCATAGTCAAGCAACCGCTGATTATAGGTATTTAAATCCTGCCGAACCGCATAGGCCCTTGTACCAATCATGATTACAGTATATTGATCTAATCTTGCTGAAGCAAGCTCATTGGCATTAAGCAACTGCACTTTGGCACCCAATTGTTCAAGCGCATGGGGAACCTCATCGCCAACGCCCATTATGTACCCAACACTAATCCCGGGCACTACATTTACATTGATTCCTTTTATGGTTGCAACAGCAGGATGATATAATATAGTTTGGTCCAGATCACGATAGCTGATCAGATCATAGCCCTGCGTGTATGCCTTGCCGTTAACAGTTGCGATGGCCTTTACAGTGTAGTTTTTTTCTGCAATGGAAGGCATTAAAATTTTAATGGTGAAATTATTTTTTTCTCCTGTCCTGCTAAATGAAAATGGTATTTGTGAAGGTTCGGCTTTCCACCCGGAGGGTACACTCATTGCAAGATTCCCTTTGATAGTGCTATCATAATTGTTGATCAGTTCTACATTGACTGCAAAGTTTTGTACTTTTTTGTTTACTGGAATTACTCCCAGCCCTGGTTGCAAATTTACTGCAATGGCAGGCGCTGTTTTTAAAATATATTGGTCGTAACCATAAGGTAAACCGGCCTGCCTTACCTGTACCGGCATTTGTATTTCTACCAGTTCACCATTGATGGCGTAAGCCGCCAAAACTTGCACTGTTGCTGTACCCCAGGGTAAATTTTCAAATTGCTTCTCCTTTAACTGGTATTGGTTTTCTTCTAATGAATTACGATAAAAATAAGGCTGGGAATAATCTGCATCTTCAGGAACTGTAACGCTATACACCTGTGCTATTTTTTCATTCGTTTGCAAGCGCTTTAAATCATTTTGACCGGTCTCTGTCTTCCAGCCAGGTGATGTGATGAGATCAATATGCTTTGGTTCAATTGAAACAGTACTGTTGTTTACCAGCTCCACTTCTACTTTAAAAGGTCTGCCTGCAACGGTAAACCCCATCGTTGGCAGCGGTTCCCAAAAGTTTCTTGTTGCATTTGTATTTTCCGGTACAGCTATGGCCTGCAGGTGAATATTTAATGCTGCATTAATGGCATCTGTGAACTGCCGCTCTTTAACCTGCAACATAAAAAGCGCTTCGGGCTGGTTAGTGATTAATTGAATGGCAGCACGGGTTTTGGATAAGCCATTGGTAAGAAACGGAATGATTACCGCAGGATTACTAACCTGCAATGTAGTGATTGCATGATCTGCCTGCAATGCAATATCTTTCAGCAATGATATTATTCCGGCCGGCATAGTTTCGCCGGTTATTTTAAATATGCCGGTGATGGAAGTATCTATCCCATCAAAAATGCTGTTTTCTTTTTCGTCACTCTTTACAATGCTTTGAAGCCGGTCGTAATACGATATAGAAGGGCCATTCACTACATTGCGCTGCCCGCCAAACTGCGACCGGTGAAAGCTATAACCCAGCATTGAAAAGTTTTTATACGACTGCCCTAACCATGGGCAATATATGCCGGTATTCAATTGTATATTCCAATGCTCCTTTTCAGTACCACCGCCGCAATAAAATTTTAATGCTTTCCATGGCCGTAAGCCTTCTTTAGTAATTTGTTCCGGAAAGGCCGATGAATCACCCGCCAATAAAAAGGCCTGCTGACTCATCTCTCCGGCCGCCTGGTGGTTGCCGTGACCATCACGCTGCGACCCATGAAAACGGGAGATGATAACCAACGGCCTGTTGATGCGGATCACTCTTACCATTTCACTCAACACATTTTGCTTTCCCCATTTATCATAGGCTTCTTCTACTCTTTTTGAAAATCCATAGTCAACGAGTTTGGTAAAATACAAATCATCCAAACCATAATAACCGGCGGCTAATAAAAATTCTTCTGTACGCAATAAACCTAACTCATCAAAAGATTCTATTCCTAAAACATTGCCACCGCTTTCACCCCGGTTCAATGATAGTAAAGCTGTACGGGCACCCGTTCCCCGGCCCAGGTAAGTGATTACATCTGCCTGCTCATCATCCGGGTGCGCCTGCGTATGCAATGTACTTGCGGTGGTGGTAAGCTTCAGCAGTTTTTGATAAATACCTGTAACACCATTATCCTGTGGCAAATCCCTTGCACCTTGCTTTTGCCCGGTTAGTGTCAATACTTTATATAGAGCCTGCCTGTTTGTTTGTGCTGATACATCTGCAGCACTAAAGGCAATAAAAATATTTGTATAGAAGTAAATAAATACTTTTAAAAAGAAAGAATGTTGAGGTAGAATATATTTCATCATGCTAACAATTTGCAGTAATGAAATTAGGTTAATTCAATGGATTTATTTTGCAGTTCAATCCGGAAAAATTCATCGGCGAAAGTTAATTGCCAAATTTAATCCAATAAATTTTAGCAATATCATCCAACCGGTTTACCTAATAAATGACTTGATAATTTCCAGTGAATGATTCATCATTTTATCTTCTGTTTATAGCAATTGATTATGTACTTTTTATGCGGAATTAATAATTTCATACCTTAGACGCTAATTGATTTACATGATACGATTGACCCTACTTTTACTGCTCAGTACTATTTATTCCTTTGCGCAGGACACAGATATGTTTAAACCCGACTTTGTAAAAAAAACGCTTGAAGCGGTACAGATACAAAGTTCTCTGCACATTGATGGTATTTTAAAAGAACCCGAGTGGCAACTGGCAACACCTGCCTCCCACTTTATACAGATTGAACCTTTACAGGGTACAGCGCCGGATTTTGAAACTGAAGTGAGGGTGCTATACAATAAACAGTATTTATATTTTGGTATTTTTTCAAAAGATTCACTTGGCAGAAACGCCATTCGTGCCACCGATTTTAAACGTGATTTTATTGCCCTGCAACACGACCACGTACTATTATCCTTTGACGGCTTTAATGATCACCGCAATGCCATGGCACTGGCCACCAATGCCTATGGCGTACAGCGTGACCTGCTGTCGTTCGATGACATCTATTATGATCTTGACTGGGATGGACTTTGGAAGGTTCGTACCAATCGTACAGACTCGGGGTGGATTGCAGAGATTGCCATCCCCTGGCAAACACTGCGTTATCCCAAAGTAGCAGACAGTATTCAAAACTGGGGATTTAATATTTACCGCAACCGAAGGCTTACCAATGAAGGAAGTGCTTTTTCTCCCTATCCCCGCTCGTTTACTTCGTTGCGGATGGATTACGCAGGCATACTAAAAAACCTTCGCCCGCCGCCACCTAAAACCAATATCAGGATACAGCCCTATTTAATTACTTCTTTTGATAAACAAAAAACAGATGGCATTAAAACATCTGATGATACCAAATTTAAAACCGGTGGAGAAGTGAAGTGGGCCATCAATCCCAACAGCGTGTTAGACCTTACAGTGAATACAGATTTTGCACAGGCAGATGCAGACAGGCAGGTAAATAATACTACCCGCTTCTCAGTATTTTTTCCGGAGAGAAGACAATTTTTTTTAGAGAATGCTTCGCTGTTCGGCCTTGGTGTTAGTCAAAGCCCGGATGAGTCGGGCGGCCTTATGCGCATACAACCTTTTTTTAGCAGGCGCATTGGTTTGGATGATGCCGGCAACCAGATACCATTGGAATATGGTGGCCGTTATGTGTACCGCTCATCTAAAAGAAATTATGGCACCATGCTGATGCGGCAACAGGAAACAGATGCTTCGCCCCGTACCAATTTTTTTGTGGGCCGTTACTCTGAAAACTTCGGCAAGCAAAACCGCATCGGCGGATTGGTGACTGTAAAAAATCAACTGCAGGGTTCCAATACCGTTGGTTCGGTGGATGCGTTTTTTCGCCTTGGTGAATCACATTCGCTTAGCACCATGATATCCGGAAGCAATACCAGCATCACCGGAAAACAAGGCTTGTCTGCCTACGCCCAGTATTATTTTATCAGCAATAAATTAAAAATCTGGTGGACAGAATCTATCGTTACAAAGAACTACGATCCGCAAATGGGATTTGTATCCCGTACCAATGTAATTGGTACCACACCGGGAATTTTTTGGTGGTACCGCGGCAAAAGATTGCCTTTTAAAAAATGGTTGCGGGCTTTTGAGCCAAGTATCTTTCCTGAATTTTATCACGAAGTGACTACCGGTAAACTGGTTGAAAAAACATGGATGGTATATCCCGTTTGGCTAAACCTGCAAAGTGGCGCCTATTTTGGATATAGCTTTACCCCTACCTACCAATTTCTTACAGAAAACTTTGAACCTTTGGGTGTAAAAATTACATCAGGGCCGTACAATTATGTACGTCAGAAAATTTATGCCAGCACCGATCCATCCAGGAAATTAAACTTGCAAACTATTTATTATTGGGGCACTTATTTTAATGGCCGCCTTCGCAGTGGCGACTGGACATTGCAATATGCTCCCTCACCACACTTTTCGTTATCGGGTCGTTTTAACCGGAACAATTTTATAAAAGTAGGCGAACAAAATACCTCTGCAAAAATTGACCTGTATTCAATTGAGGGACGCTTTGCAGTGAATCCCCGCATCCAGTTAATCGGTTTTTACCAGGTGAATGCAGAGAATGATTCAAAAAATTATAACATCCGGTTTTCATGGGAGTATGAACCACTCTCTTACATCTACGTAGTATTAAACCACCGCGACTTTCAGGACCTGACTTTAAAGAGACAAACACAGGACCAGGCGTTAATAAAGATTAGTTTTTTGAAACAGTTTTAATGGAAAAAGGTGTACGTCTGCCGTTAAGGTAAAAACTTTCAAGCTAAATCTTTGTCAGTTTACAATGGTCACTTTTTTCATTTCATTTCTTCCATAAAAAATGGGATAGTACATTAGCAATGCCTTTGCAGGATTGAGTGTATAAGTGCCGCTGTACCTGGGTTCAAGCTCTATCTCAAACTGGTGTTCACCATTTGATAACGACTCTGTAAATAACAGTACTTTATTTTTATAGAATTCTTTATACACCTTCCAGTCGTTATTATTTTTTGATGCATAATTGCAACCCGCCGGTATCGGTATTTCAATTTGTACATATTCAGCATCTTTTAAAACATTAACCGATACAATCATTTTTACTTTTTCTCCCGCTTTAATATTCGTACTATTTTCGTTGTTCCGGCTAAAATATGTATGGATGATAAACTTATCTTCTACCGTTTTTGACTGTATATTGAAGTAATGCTGGTACGCAGTAAGATACACCATACCAACACCTGTTTTTTGGATGTTCAGAATTTTTATTCTGTCGCTACTGGATTTTAACTGGTATGGAAAACTGTTTATTACAAATGAAGTGTCACCTTTAATTGATACAACAGCGGGGCTTTTAAAATTACTTTGCTGAGATAAAATTTTGGGAAGAATTGCGTTTAAAATTGTAGCTGATTCTACCGTATTGCTCCAATATCCGTGGCGGCGCTTTTCAAGAAAGTACTGTACAATTGAATTACACAGGTTGCTGTATAAAGGCTCCCTTTCCATTACTTTGTAAGCAAGTACTGTGGTAGCAATATCATTGCTGTACCAACTGTTATTTTCAGTACCCCAATGCACACCACCGGTCATAGCACCCGTTTTTTTATCTGCCAGTTTTTTTAACTCCTGCTGGTAATTCATTTGTTGCTGTTGTTTGATGCTTACCCATTGCCATTGCTGATGCTGCGTAAGCGAATCATAGTTTATTTTATTTATCCACTGTGCGTAATTCATTTCATGTTTGCCATTGCTTAATGTAAATAATGCTGCTAACAATTCATTGGTTTTTAAACCCGGCAACTGATTTTGCAGATATAAAAAAGCATTTCGGATATTGCTTTCTATCAACAGATTTTCCCTGAACTGCAATAAGGCGTTGGTAATATAATTGGTGATGTAAAAGTTTGTCTTTCCATTTTCCCACCAGGCCCAGCCACCATCAAACAGTTGCGCCTTGTGTATTTTCTGCAATAGCTTGTCAAACTCTTTTTGATTATTGAAAGGTTGATTGAGTTGTAGTTTTATTTTTTTCTCCAATGCAAGGCCAGTCAGTTTAGAAGCTGTTTGCTCCATGCAGTAATAAGGATATTTACGCAGGTGTTCCAGTTCTTCCAGCATCAGATCAAGTGTATTGTTTTGTGCATAAATGTTTAACTGGCTTATATTTGGCAATGCAGTAAATGTAACGGTGGTATCATTTTGCAGTATCCAAAAATTACCAATTGCTTCATCTGTACCTTTTTTTAAAACTGGAATTTTTCTTTCTTCTCCATCATTAAAACCAGTACTGCTGTGCAGTGTATAAGATGCAGTGACTGTATCAACCTTCTTAGTGCTTATAGTGGCCGATTCAATACTGGCAGCATTGGGCAGCAATTGCTTTTCTGCTGAAGAAAGGGTATTTCCATCTACCGAAAACGTTGTTACAAGGTTATACTTATCTGTTGTATAATTTTTACTTTTACCAATGAGGGCAGCGCTGTCGCCTTCTATTAAAAATTGAGGAACACTTAATTCTGCCACCATTGGTTTGTATGCCTGTGTAAAGGAGTAAGCCTTACCCATCCTTCTTTTTTTATCCATTGCTACAACGTAAGTTTTCCAACCGGTTATATTATCAGGGTAATTTATTTCAATGGCAGCGTGACCATTTTTATCTGTAAAGAAATTGGGTTGCCACAAAGCATAATCTTTAAAGGTTGTGCGGAAAGTTTTTGTTTGCGTAGTAATTACAATCACACCATTTGCTCCCCTGGCACCATAAACAGATGTGGCTGCTGCATCCTTCAAAACAGATATCTCCTTTATACTGCTCTCATCTAAATTATTCGGCATATCATCATATATAATACCATCAATCACATACAATGGTTTATTGTTGATGAGGCTGGAAATACCCCGTATAAAAATTTTTGTACCTTCACCTGGATTCCCAGTAACATCATTAATTGCCAAACCTGCCAACCTGCCTTGCAACGCTTGTTCAGGATAAAGGCTTGCACCATTAAAAGACATTATACTCCCGGTAATATCTTTCTTCTTCATTGTACCATACCCCGTTACCACTACTTCTTCCAAATGATTGACAGAAGCATTGATTTGAATTTTCAAACGGATCGTTTCGCCAGAAGTTGCATAAATATCTATTTCTTTCTGTTCGTATCCTACTGTACTAATTACTAATTTGTAACTACCTGCTCTAAGGTTATTGAAAGTAAAGTTTCCCAAAGCATCACTGCTGGCTCCTTTTCTATACCCTTTAAATACTACGAGTACTCCGGGCACGGGGTTTCCTCCTTTTTTATCAACGATGGTTCCCGTTACAGTCGCTCCGTTGATTGGAGCTGTGAGGATTTCATCTGAAGCCATGTAAATTTTTTCAGGCTCCGGTACTTTTATTACGTGTATTGTTTCCACAGGCTTGTAATTATCTGCCACTATTTTGTTCAGCAGGGCATTGTCTTTAAACAACAATAGAGACTCGCCTTGTATACAGGTAGTGCCACTTTCATTTATAACGATTTTATCAATCTGGGCAGTAAAATAGTTATTGGTTACCATCAGGAGTGAGTAGGTTCCCGGTAATATATTTTTAATCCGGGAGTTGTAGTTGTCTGCAACAATAATTCTTTCATTTAAGGCATTGGCTGGCTCCAGTATGTAATATAAAAAAACACAGTCCTTTGACCTGGTAAATTGTAAAGTTCCTTTACCAGGCTGAGGGGATGCGTATTCTTTGTGTTCATATTCATTATTGTATTGTAAATAAATTGGCTGCTGAACGGGCTGATAAACAATTTCAGGAGGCGCTATCATTGTATCACCCAATTGAAGAGAAGCATTTTTAATTTGCGGCAATGCATTTTGTAAATCTTTCCTTGCAAATAACAATTTCTTTTCTAACCTCAATACCTGCTTTGATAAACTATACTGGTAACCTGGTTCAAATTTAAAATTGATATTGAAATTTTGAGGACTGAAAAAAGTCATCTCATTTTGAGTGAATGGACCTGCTGTATGTTCCCTGTTACTACTCAGTCTTACCACCCGGTCGCCTTGCCATAAGTAAGCATGGTTGTTTTCTTTATTGTCCTGCATCTGCCAGATGGCTTGCTCCAGCAAACTCATTTCCTGGTAGCTCCAGTATTTTTCCCTGCTTGCAACTTTTGAATTAGCAGGTAAATTATCAAGGTCAAAACTCAGGTCATGTTTATAATTGGGTTGAATGTAGAGGCTGTCAATTTCAATGTATTTATCTTTTAGCCTGATACCTATTTGCACATTGCCAGGGTACACCTGGAAGGCATATTTCATCCGGTCTGTTACACCATTGTAATACACCAACTGGCGGTTTATGAACAATAAATAAATTTCCTGTGGTACGCCCTGCTGCACCATATTTACAGATAACTGCGGAACAAAATTGTTGATTACAGAAACGGCATCATAGTAATTTTCTTTAGGGAACAACAATTTGTAATAGCTCATAGTGTCTAAATGAAACTTATTGATCCAGTTTTTATTTTTACCCAGCAAATAATTCTTATAGATTGTAAAATCATTTCCCTCATTTTCGTATCCCTGGCGCATTAAATACTTTTTGCTTTTATACTTTACCAGGTAAGGCGGTTCCTGCACCCGGATGTCTTTATTGAATTGGTTATTATAACTCACAGCCGTAAGGTTTACATCAGCAGCAGGCCTCCCTTTATAATCTTTCACATCAATGCTGATGGAATCTTTTTGTCCGGGGTATACTGAATTATTAGTGCTGATTTGTATGTGCAGCATTTTATACAATAGCCCGATGGTTTCTTCTCCCTGTTGTTCCTCGCCTGCCCAAATGTACTGCCAGCGTACCTTGTAAGTCTGTCGTTCTTTATTCATCACTTTCTTCCAAACTATTACCCCGTCTGATTGCTTGCCCGTTGCAACGATAGTTTTGCCATCGAAAACAGTAAAGTAAACCGGGATTTTATATGGGTTGTTTAATGCAAAACCCAGGGTATCCCCATTGCTGATTCTGGAAAGCGCTAAACGATAATCTGCTTTTATATCAAAGCTTTGTGTAACAATTGTTTTACCATTTTTATCATTTACATAAAAAGAATAATCTTTTGCCACCGGATCTATTTTTATCATTGCCGGAAAATGAACGGGCCTTTCTGTTTCTTCATTCCAGGCAAATTCACCTGCTATACTTTTTTCAATACCATCCTCAATATAAACTACTTTTAACGAATCGCCGTTTTGTATTACATCAATATCTTTGCTCAGATATTTATATTCAATTGTATTGGTTTCCTCATGTAATTCATTGTTACTATTTTTGAAAATAAGGGTTGCTTTAATGGTTACATCCGCTTTGGGTAAATCTGCTGCTGCTATGGTAAACTTTATATCGCCATTAGTTGACAAAGAAATTTCCTTTTGATAAATTGTATCCTGTACAAAAAGTGTGTCCTGATAAAATTTATGAATGATGTGAGTTGTTAACAGCAGGGTTGCTTTTGCATCCAGCACATTCAATCCATTGGCATCTTTGGCCGAAGCAAAAAACCGCAGGCTGTCATTCTTAAAATAAATTTCTTTATCGCTTTTTAACTGGTAAGATGATACTTCATCCAAAACATAATCCTCGGTTTTAAAATAGTTCTGAATAATCACTTTATCATCGCTGGTTTTAAAAATCAATCTGCAGGTTTCATCCATGGGTATGGTATCGGCTAACACAAACTGTCCAACAAAAGCGCCCGGGGAAACAGGGCTGGATATGCCTATCAACTGCTTAAAATTATTTCCTTTACTGTTATAGGTAAGGTGTACGTTAACATTTTTATTGTATTGCTTTCCTCGTTTATTCACCACATAGCCTTTGTATTTAACTGTATCCAGCGGCTTGTATTTTGGTTGATTGAAAATGATATAACCGCTGGCGTTTATGCTATTTGATTTGTAATACCGTTTAGTGAATAATCTTTTTACTTTAGCAGGCAACCAATTTAACCAATGATATATTTTTGTTGAACGATAATTTAATACTCTTTGTTTGCCGATTGAATTGATACGGTAATCGTCTTTTTCTGTAAGGGTTAGATAAAGTGTATCGGAAGGTGTATAAACTTTTACAAGGGCATCATTCAGTTTTTTTTGAGTGGCCCAAAATGTTTTGGAGTCTTTATTATAATTGGCCGGCCTGTTATTTATAAACACTTTTGCTCCTGTAATAAATCTTCCTTCTTTATCGCGGATATCTAATTGCAGCCGTTGTTTGTTGTTGATGTTGAGCGCTACTAAGTTACTCACGCAAACAAACTGTGCTTTGATATAAATGCCAACCGCAGAAAGCAATACATAATTACCAACCGGCAATTCATCTTCATCAAAAAAATTACTATTAAAAACCATTGCAGGTTCCCTTCCAACAAAATTATCCACCGGAATGGAATCCCATTTTATAAACAGTTCTGCTTCCGCAGCCGTAACACGAAATGCAAAAGTTTGCCAGCTTTTCTCCCGGAATTTGTCCGGTTTGTTTTGAGAGACACAAGTAAAATAAAATAATAAAATCAACAGGGAGCAGTATAATTCTTTCATTAGCCAGTTTTATTCTCAATGGATGAGAGGACAATTGAAATTACACAAACCGCATGAAAGTATTTTTTTTGTAAAGTTTTATAGTTGCAATAAAACATCAGCGTCTTTATTACATG
>JAYUBR010001120.1:0-1027 GCA_043740775.1 Ferruginibacter sp.
AGCGGCCAGTGCCAGTGCAGAATATTATCCTGGTCTCGCCAACGGTACCAGGCCTGGTATTTTTTATATTCCCATTTTGGATGCTGCAAAATTCAATACTACCAGCGGCATGGAAAGCCTTTTTTTGCATGAAGCCATTCCGGGCCACCACTACCAGGGCTCGCTGCAAATGGAAAACAATGATCTTCCAAAATTCAGACAGTTTATATGGTATGGCGCTTACGGCGAAGGTTATGCTTTGTATTGTGAAAGCCTGGGAAAAGAACTGGGATTATATACCGATCCCTACCAGCACATGGGTGCGTTGGGGGATGAGATACACAGGGCAATAAGACTGGTAGTTGATGTGGCCATGCATACCGGCAAAATGACCAGGGAAGAAGCCATCAAATACATGATGGACAATGAAGCCATCAGCGAAGAAGGTACCACAGCAGAAATTGAACGCTACATGGCTTACCCGGGCCAGGCATTGAGTTATAAAACGGGTGCGTTAAAAATAAGAGAATTAAGAGCAAAGTATACGCAGCAATTGGGTGATAAATTCAAGCTGTCTTCCTTTCACGATGAATTTTTAAAAGATGGGTGCATGCCATTGGATGTAATTGAAAAAAAAATGGATAACTGGGCGAAAGGTCAGTAGAGGCGCAATGCATTGCGTCTCAAAGTAATATAGTAATACACCACAAAAAACAGGCTACCAATGCCGGTTAAATATCTAAACAAATACCGCATACCATCTGCCCGTTACAAACATGGAATTACGTAGTATGGCCTCTTATTTTGTTACCATTTGCACCAAAAACAGGGCACATTATTTTGGCGAAATTGTGAAATGTGAAATGCATCTGAATGACATAGGAAACATTGCAGAACAGGAATGGATAAAAACCCTTGCGTTGCGGCCGGATATGAATTTGGAATTGGGTGAATTTGTGGTAATGCCCAATCATTTTCACGGGATAATAATTATTGGTGAAAATAAATACAATACCCCAACGGGTGGTAGTAGAGACGCAATGCATTG
>JAYUBR010001121.1:0-1027 GCA_043740775.1 Ferruginibacter sp.
CTTGTCGGGGCTTCAGCACTACTACGACTTTAAATTTTAAGGGCATCTCTAAAAACCCTGCCTTTTATGGCCTCAACCCGTCACCCTTCTCCGGAAGAGAAGGGTACAAGGAGTTTTTAGAGACGCCCTTAATTGCCTTTCATCAATGTGTCCCTTGCAATTGGTAAGTGATTCCTTCAATGCGCACTGCCCCACTTGCGTTTATGATTTGTTCTGCATCACGTTATCAACTGCCTTTCATTTAAAATAAAATTCAGCAATTTTATCAGCCATCAATTCAGGAGAACAACCTGTCAAATTAGTCAATAAGATAATGGTCAAATTATCCTGCGGATAAATAAGAAATGCAGCTCTTCCTCCTCCAATTGAAGCAACAGCAGGATGCTGTTTTCTTTCCACGACTGGCCAGCCTAATGCATAAGCATTTAAGATACCCCCAAAGCCACCATGCCCTCCATTATTTAGTTTTACAGGAGTCCACATCGTTTTTATGCTTTTCTCATCTCGTAAAAGTCCTTTAGTTTGTAATGCGAGAATCCATTGGGCCATTTCTTTAGCTGTACTGAACATACCTGCATCTGCCCTAAGCATTTTTGGAAATTCTTCATATACCTCCAACAACTGGTTGCCCCTGATATTTTTACCAGTGCTTTTATCATGGTGATAGTATGAATAGGTGGGAGTCTTATCTTTAACGACATTATAAGAATTTCCATAAATAGTTCTTTTCATTCCAACCACATCCAGTTGATATTTTTGTATGAATTGCTCAAAAGGAAGTTTACCGTGTTTTTCTATGATTTTTCCTAACAAAAGATAATTGGTCGCATTATAACTAAATTGTTCCCCTGGCTGAAATTGCAGCGGCATTGTTTTAACGATTTGCCAAGCCGTATCTTCTCCCTTGTTGCCAATGAGCCCTCCAGTAAAATCATCCTCCACGTCTGGAAGTCCTGAAGTATTACTCAGTAACTGTTTAATGGTAACTGACTGCCAGTTAGCCGGCAAACTATCAAGATAATTTGAA
>JAYUBR010001122.1:0-1026 GCA_043740775.1 Ferruginibacter sp.
AAGATGCAGGTAATGCTATAGTTGTAATGCAGGCCCTGCCTGTTTTTTTCATCATTGACAATAGCGGTAAAATTATCTTTTTCCCTGTTATATTTCAACAACCCTGCATTCGTCGTTGCTACCCATATCGTATGACGATTGTCTTCAAAAAAACAGTTCACCATTACAGCAGCGTGTGGATCGGGAACGGTAATTTTAAAATCTTTATTGCCGGTTAAAGAATAAGCTGACAATTTTTTTGTTATGGTATTGTATTTAAAAAAAGAATCCAGGCTGGAGCCTATCCAGATATTATGTTCACTGTCCTGCATTACCTGGTAAGTTTTGTTTTATCCATTAACTGTAGCAATTCATTATGAATGGGGTTGTACTCATGTGTATAAACTTTCCCTGTTGCTTTATGAAACAATGAAAGCCCGGGCCAGTTTGCCATCCAGGTATCTCCATTGGTTGTATCCGAAAAAAAGGCATGACTTTTATTGTAAGCGAGTAAAGGCGAACCCAGCGCTAGCCTAATCAATTTCCCCCTGTCGTTGGAATGATAAAAAATACCAAAATCCCCCAATCGCCACTCTTTACCGTCCGCATCAACGTAAGGTGTAAATTTAAAACTGCTGTCCTGCAATATTTTTTCTTCATTGTACAATGTGAAGGTGTTTTTTTGCAGGTCCAGTCGCTGTATCTCGAGGTGCGTAATCCATAAACAATTTTTCTTTTTATCTGCAAATAAATCAGCATCTCTTATATCCGATAGCCAGTTGGGGTTATTGAGATCATAAGGGTAGTTTAAAAAACGGACGCCATCATAGCGTTGCAGTCCACCGGGCGTAAATATCCAGATATATCCTTTGCCATCCTGTACAATAGATTTTATTTCCGGGTGCAATAAACCGTCAGATTGATTGAGGTGACGGAAAATATAGGCTGTATTTTGCTGGGTATAAGCTTTTCTATAACAAAAAAGGGTGACGCAATAAAATAATATAAGAAGGATTTTGCCCATATAGTAAAGCTATTCAAATTTAT
>JAYUBR010001123.1:0-1026 GCA_043740775.1 Ferruginibacter sp.
GGGCATTATTTCTTAACATCATTTTCATATCTTTACCCAGCAGCGGTTCCGGGCAGACAGTTGGTCAATTCCCAACCTTCGGCAAGCCCTGTCGTTGTAGGCAATACTACCAGCCTTCTATTCGTAGCTGTGACTTGTACTGCTTAAATCGTTTTTCGGACGAATTATAAAAGGTTTCATCTATTTCAAACCCTGTAAAATCCATCCCGTTTTTATCTGCTGAAATTCGGCTGCTGCCACTTCCTAAATGAGTATCTAAAATCCTTGCCCCCTTTTCGGCAAATTTGTTTAAACACCAATCATATAAAGCAACAGGCTTTTGCGTTGGGTGTATTCGTTCCTCTTTATCCTTCATATTCTGTTGTAACATTCCGTTCCATCGGTATTGGAAATGATGAATATGATTGTTAAAACTTTGGTAGGCTAATTCGCAAGGGCTGTAATTGCCAGTATTATCTTTAAACCAAACAATACCACCAACACCAAAATACGTTCCGTACCAATTTGAACCCCAAATAATTTGGTTTTTACTAACTCTAAATAGTTCAGTAAAATAATCAACAGTTGGCTTCATTCCGTTAAGCGTTGATATATCATACTTCCCTTTTTTAGCTTTGTTATTTGCACAAGCACCGGTATTAAAATTATCAGAGTATGGCGGGTCAACCACAGCCAAATCAAAATACTTATCTGGGTATTCTTTCATTCCTGCGACACAGTCCATTAAATAAACCGTACTGCCTACAACATTGGTATTGCCAATAGTAGGGGCTGACGTTGGTACAATCAACTTCATATCACCAATGGGCTGTGGTTCGGGCTTGACATTCAATATTTGGCTTTTATCTATCATCTGTACTTTTGTTTTTCAATTTTACATTTGTTCCGAGCATTTGTTTTTCAATGCCCTACCATCGGCAATACCTTGCGTTGGCTGTAAGTTTAGAAAGACCCTACTATAAATGACAGTTAAAAGAAAAACACAAGTTTTTATTACCACTTCAGCAGTACTTGTTGGAGTGACAC
>JAYUBR010001124.1:0-1026 GCA_043740775.1 Ferruginibacter sp.
GCCAGATCAACATTGCCACCAGACGTGTGTGCATCCAGCTCGCCTTTTATATCATTGCCCCTTATATCGCCGCCACTGGTAGTAGCATCAATATTCCCATCCAGATTTACCAGTTTTACATTGCCGCCCGACGTGGAGAGTTTTATTGTTCCGGTAGAATTATCAGCATCAATGTTTCCACCACTGGTGGTAAGATCAATGTCGCCAGCAGAATTTTTTAATTCAATATTGCCGCCCGATGTTAAACCTTTTAATTTTCCCTTTACATTATCAGCAGTAATGTTACCGCCACTTGTAGTAACCTTCTGATCACCGGTTAATAATGCCAGGTTGATGTTGCCGCCACTGGTGGTTAAGTGTGTTACAATATTTTTATTCACAAATATTTTAAATGAAATAGACAATCCATTTTTCCAGTTCATGCCATTGTGTTTTGGTTTAGCAGAAGCGGTGAGTTTGTTCAACGATACTTCAGTCTTCAAGTCATACAATTCATCCAGCCTTTGTTGTATCTCTTCTTTAGAAACAGAAGCGTTTTTATTTCTGTTGGAAGGCCAGATAAAAACTTCAATTCTCTCCTGGTCTGACGCCACACTCTCCACAGAAATATTTCCACCGGAGGTGGTGACTTCTACTTCCTTTACATTTTGGCCATTCAATAGCTTTACTAAAAATGCAGGTTGTTTTTCATCCTGCGCAAATAAGTTGCCGCCCAGGCAGCACATCAATAAAATCAGCAATCCTTGTTTCATGTTGTTTTGTTTATAAGTTATAAAAAGTTAAGCTGAAAGCAAAAGGCAAAAAGCTGAAAGCTTAAAGCCTATCCTTACAATCAGCATCTCCGTCCAACGTTGCCCGATCCAGAATGTTACACCATTTATTTTACTTTTCCCACCTCGTAATCATTAAAATAATTGAAATCTTCAAAAGTCCCCCCTGGGGGATTTAGGGGGCTTTATTCGCTTTTCAAACTTTTCACCGGGTTCATCAGTGCTGCTTTGGTAGCCTGAAAACTTACCGTCAATA
>JAYUBR010001125.1:0-1026 GCA_043740775.1 Ferruginibacter sp.
TTTTTCAGTCAATTTTTTCTGTTTTCGAAGATCAGGGTTATTTTTTTTAAAATTTAAATCCAACACTTGCCACAATATTTCCCCGCTGATTTTTTATACTGGCAAAAGTGTTGTCTTTATCCTGGAGCCTGTAAGGAAAATTTACATCTTTATTAATTGAATGCACATAGGTAAGATCAATAAAAAAACCTTTGTTACGATAACCAATACCACCGCTTACCAACATTTTATTTGCCTTTAAAACGGCATCTTTATAGGGGTTGGTATAATAAGCAAAACCAAGCCTGGCCATTACTACATTAAATTTAAGTTCGCCTCCCACACGAAAATTAAAGGCTCCTTTGTACTGGTCTCTTATTACCTGGTTTAAGGAAGTATAATATTCTTTTTCTCCGGCTGCCGGTGTTTGGTTGGCACTGTAAAAAGAGGAAGCACTGTGACGAACGTATTCAATATCGGCGGTAATAAATCCTTTTTGTTGTTTTACATTTTCAATTTCTCTCAACACATAACTTGCGCTCACCATTGCCTTCCAGGGCGTTAATAAAGAATAATTACTTTCGCCTGGAATGTCATTTGTAAATTTTTCTGAGGATACCGATACAGTTTGCGGGGTTTTATAATTTTCCCTGTTAACTTCAAGATCAATATTCCGCTTGTCTTTAACTGTAAACATATAGCTTGGTGTGTGTATCGCAAATCCCAAACGCAAAAATTCTGAAGGCTTAAAAATGATCCCCATTTTTAAATTTAATCCAACCCCTTTGGTTGAAAAATTATCAGTATAATTAAAGTAACCAAAATTATTATTTGTATCCGCCGAAGTATCGCTTTCTCTGAAAGTAGTAGTACTATGGTAATTAATAATTGGTATTCCGATACTGCCCCCAATCAATAACTTATCATTTTTGTTTACTGCATAACCAAGCGCTACTTCATACATACCACCGCTGGTTTGTATGGTATTTTGCTGAAACAACGCCTTGCCGCTTGTTAGCAAAAATTCGGGTAAAGCCTTTACCCTGT
>JAYUBR010001126.1:0-1025 GCA_043740775.1 Ferruginibacter sp.
TTCATCTGTCACCACTTTTTCTGCCTGGCATATCGTATCATAAACAGGCCCTAATACCTGGGTTACGCAACGCAACGAATAATATTCCTGTACCTTATCTTCAAACACTTCCTGGTTAAGGTTTTCGGGATTATATAAATGTTCGGTGCGGCTGCGAATCATTTTACTATCCTTTAAAATAGTACGAAGCTGTGCTGCAATTATATTCTGGCCTTTATGGTGTTTAACAATATTTAGTTCGTACGAAAAATGATCGTCAAAAGCTTCCACTATTTCATTGATCATTGCCGATAACAGCACCGACCATTCCAGTAGTTTTTGCGCCTGTATAATGTTCACCATTCCAATACCCGTCATGGCAGACGTGCCATTGATGATGGCCAGCCCTTCCCTGATATGTATAGAAAGCGGTTGTATGCCCAACTTATTAAAAACTTCTGCTGTTGGCTGCAATTCATCTTGATAAATCACTTCTCCTTCACCAATCAGCACTAAGCCAAGATGCGCTAATTGCACCAGGTCTCCGCTGGCGCCTACGCCGCCATGCTCGTAAATGCAGGGGCTGATATCTTCATTTATCAATGTTACCAATAAATTTACCACTTCGGTATGTACGCCCGAGTATGCCTGCATCATACTATTTAAACGGGCTATCATTAAGGCTTTCACCAAAATTGGCGCCATAATGTTACCCCCGCCCGAACTATGGCTCCTGATTAAATTATATTGTAATTGTAAAAGATTTTCTTCGCTTACTTTGTACTGCGCCATGGGCCCAAAGCCAGTATTGATACCATATATCAATTTATTAGAAGAGAAGCTTTTAAGAAATTGAAAATTTAATTCCACTTTTTCAACAGCCACTTTATCCAGCACTACTTTTTTTCCTTTATACAAAATATCTGAAAAATCATTTAATGAAAGAAGCTTATCTCCAATATATACCATGGGTTAAATTTAATTTTCTTTTGAACTGTTTATCTGGCAAGCTTCAAAAATAGAATAAAGATTTTAAATTGTAGTCT
>JAYUBR010001127.1:0-1024 GCA_043740775.1 Ferruginibacter sp.
GCCTGTACTGCATACCAGGCCGGGTTGCTGGTATATTCTACCGTTAGTGCATGATTGGTAAGAGAGCCTGATGAAGCGGAGTTTAATAATTTATCAAACTTAAAATTTTTGGTTGTTGTATTGCGCATATTCAACGGCAGGGTTTCTGTTACCAGCATTCGGTTGGTAAGCACTGGCAGTGCTGCTTCTTCGCCATCGCTGTAGGAGGCCCCCTCCTGGCCTCCCCCGGGGGAAGTATTTGCAACAGCTTTTATACGGTACGTTAAAGCGCTGTTGAAACTTACCGGTATGCCTATCGGGAATTTTACGGCAAAACTTTGCCCTGCGGCAACGGTAAAATATTGAGTGGGAAAAATATTCTTAAACCAACCATCTACTAATTTATTTGTCGCTGCATCAAAAAGTTCCAATTGCGCTGTGCCGGTAATTTCCTTATCGCTCAGGTTTACAATTTTGGCAGAAAATTCTATAGCATCGCCTTCACGTAAAAACCGTGGCGCATTGGGCTGCACCATCAGCGGCTTTTGAGTAATGACTGTTTTTTCTGAGTAACCACTTGCCAGATCTTTGGTATGCGACAGCGTCATCATTTTCCATTGCGTTAATGCTTCGGGAATGGTAAATGAAAAAGAAATGCTTCCGTTTGCATCTGTGGTTAATGAAGGAAAGAAGAAAGCTGTTTCATTGAAGTTTTTTCGAATTTGGATGTTTGTATTATTACTGTTTAAGACAGTCGGCTGATTGGCTCCTGTTGAATCAGCAAGCATAACCATATCAGCTTTTATTTCTTCTGTTTTTTTATATCTCCCAGGAGTTTTTAGGGCATCTTGAACGCTTGGAGCTGCGGCAACTTTGCTATTTTCTGAATCTATAGATTTGCTTTTTGATAGAACTCCAGCGACTCTTCCTTCTAACATCCTTCCAATGTAATACCCTTCACTCCATCCATTATTTACCAATTCATCGTAAGATTTTTCAGGCAGCGCTGCATAATTATTTTTGATATTATTTATCTCTTGAGAAT
>JAYUBR010001128.1:0-1024 GCA_043740775.1 Ferruginibacter sp.
CTGTTGGGTAAGGTAACGGGTAATTAAATTGTCTGTGTGTTTGTAATATACTGATGCCAGAAAAGTGTTGTTGCCTTTAAATGTTTTTAAATAAGATAATTCCAGTGATTGTGTAAACTCAGGAACCAGATTGGGATTGCCTTTGGTGATGTTTAATTTATCCGTATAATCTGTAAATGGAATCAACTGAAAAAAGTTGGGCCTGTTGATACGGCGGCTGTAACTTAATTGCAGCGTTTGTTTGTTGCCGAGTTGCTGTGCTAAAAATATGGATGGAAACAAGCTGACAGGATAACTGTTTTTAAACTTTTCGCCCGTGTTGGTAAGTGTACCGGTGTAGTCAGAATGTTCTGCACGCAACCCTACTTTGTAGCTGAAGTTTTTAATGGTGCTGCTGAGTGTGGTATATGCAGCGTACACGTTGTCGTTGTTTTTATAATTGCTTACAGCGGATGGTATCAGTTCATAATCGGTACCATTGTAAATGTAATTGTTGTTAACATTTATCCTGCTGCGAATGGCAGCTCTAACACCCGTTTCCAGCTTTGTTACCTTACTGAAAGGCAATACATAATCAGATTGTATTACAAAGTTTTTATCGCTGCCGCTGCCAATTGCTTTTTGCAGTTCGGTATTGGTAACCGTACCGCTGTTTGAAAGATAATTGGTAGTGTACAAAGAGTTGTTTTTATTTCTGCCGCTAAACAAATTGGCATCCACTGTAATTTCTTCTCCTTCTTTAGGAAAAAGATGTTTCAAACCAAACACCAGTCCCTGGCCGTTGAACTCACGTGATCCTGTGGTAAGGCGGTTGCTGGAAGTACTTATTTTTCCGCTGTTAAATAAACTGTCGGTAGTAATATCAATGGTTTCATGCGGATCAAACTGGCCGTGAACCCTGATGCCGGTTAGTGAAAGGGTTGTTCTGTTGGTAATAAAATAATCAAGCCCTAATTTACCAAATAAAAAGCCGCCGGTAGTTCTGTTATAATTGCTTTGGTTTACAGAAGTCTGAGGTGTATCC
>JAYUBR010001129.1:0-11869 GCA_043740775.1 Ferruginibacter sp.
TTAGTAAATTCTTGTCCTTGAAATTTCTGTTTTTTATTTTCTAGTGAGCCTGCCGCCTTGCTACTAATCCCCGCCATTGTCAGCCCGAACGGATAATAATGCGTTTCTTCCAAAATAGCGCCTCTGTTATGTACTACCTGTATATTATCAAAGAACACATCAACGGGTGTTTCGTTGCTACAGTAAATATACACAAAACCATTCTTTAGTACTGCTAAATTTTGTAAATCTGCATAGTGGTCTTTTATTGCGCTGTTATCACCAACTATACTAACCCTGTAATCAACTGCTTTAAACTGCTCATCAAAAAAGATAACATTTATAAAGGCTTTGGGTTTTAATGGTGCAGCATTGCTTTGGCTGCTTTGCTGGCCCATCATACTGTTGATGCCGGTTACACCTGCGGTGGTATTTATTTGTGTGCCGGTTACTGCACCGTGTACACTTGTAGCTGCACCGGCAAGGGGGCTGCCTAAAAAGCCGTTCAGTAAATCTATAATGGGTACATTATTATTGCTGCCGCTACCCGGGTTATTTGTAAAATAATAGCTCTTGCCAAACACATCTAACTTATCGCCTGCCATTACTTTTAAAGTAATGCCTAAACCGGTTTTATTGCTGTTACTGTTTAATTTGTAAAGGTTAGCACTATTATCTGTTGTACATACTGTGCCTGTGCCGCAACTGGGATTATTGTTTGTAATAGCATTATTGTTGGGGTAGTTGATGTTGGCCATTCCGGTAATGCCACTCTTGGGTACTATCTTAGTCTGGTCAATAGTATAAAAACTATTTTCTGTTGCAACTAAAGATGGTTCTAATGTGGCAGCCGGATAAATATCCTGTTGCTGTTCTTCGGTGAGTACCATTCTCACATTCCCTAAATGGTCTTTCAGCATGTAGTCGTACTGGAAACTTGCTGCGATGCTCCCAACAGCTTCTTTAAACCGTATCCTTCCTTCTTCATGGCCCATAAACTGCAACCTGTCTGTATAATCGGGTGAGCTGGCATCTGCTGGTACTGTAGTTTTACTTTCGTACACCATACCGCCCAGGTAAGTTGTTATAGTTGTAATAGCCTTTCCGGCGGTACTGTTATCTGTGGTTTGCTTTTTTATTTTATTACCGGCAGCATCGTAAGTGTATGTAATTGTTCCTTTACCTGTTACCGTTATTACCGATGGTAAGTTTAAATGGTTATAAATAATGCTACTGATGGTTTTATTCTTATCAAGGTTTAGGTTACCGTTTACATCGTAACTGTAATCATCAGTTCCGGTGTTGGTACCATCTTTAAAATCCCCCAATTTTGTTGTTGGGTCAGAATATGCATCGGTAACTTTTGCCAGTTTGTTACTGTTATTTTGATACTGGTAAGTGAGGTCGTCTATTTGTGATGAGGTGTTTATTTTTAATCCCCACTGCTGCATCCTTTTTATATTGCCATTATCATCATAGGCTGAATTTACTGTTGCTCCATCACCCATTTTTACATTAAAGTTTACCCCTGCACTTTGATCGAATACTGTTCCCGTATATTGGGTAAAACCGGCTTTGCAATGAACTAAATAAATATTCTTTTATTATTAGTAACCACATCAAAAAAAGCTACTAAAAACACTACTTATATCGTCAGCTTCTTTTACAATAGCTACCATATACACCGCTGGTTAAAAACCAGGCGGTGGCG
Source organism: Ferruginibacter sp. (assembly GCA_043740775.1). GTDB lineage: Bacteria > Bacteroidota > Bacteroidia > Chitinophagales > Chitinophagaceae > Ferruginibacter. The sequence goes on from JAYUBR010001129.1 coordinate 1,691, forward strand.
AATATTTGGAGTGGCTTACCCACAGCGGAGGAAGAAAACAACTCGTTAAAGAGTTCTTGGATGCCTTTATTTTTAAAAGCGATTTACAAAAACAATTAGCTAACTAAAATACAAAAGCCCCGTGAGGGGCTTTGTAATTATTTAACTACAAACTTTTGACCGCCGGATTCTAACTTAGCATTATTTAGTTTTACCCAATTAATACATTGCTCAGAAAAAAAATCATTTGAATAAATTGGAGAATTAACTAAAAACTGTTTCTTAAAATTTTTTATAAGTGTATTTGCCCACTCAATAAACTCCGGAGATTTTTTTATTAACTCCCCATCTTTATAATATTCGCAAATAAAATAGAAGCGGCTTCGATGTAATTCTTTATCACTATATGGATAAAATCCGCCAATAGAAAACTCAATACAATTACTTTTTAGTATATCAACATAATAAGAGTTTGTCGCTTCAAGATGCTCATGGAAAATTTTATTCTTATACTCATCTTTACATAAGCATACTTGAAAAATATTCTCAGGATTTTTTTCAATATCATATTCATTAAAAAAAGTAGGTTCTTCACTATTTCTTTTGAAAAGTAAAACCCCTTTTTCTTTGAGAAATTTTTTTACTTCAATTAAATCTTCGGGGCTTAAAAAAAAATTAAGTTGCCTGGATTTACTCATAAATATTATTGTTTAAATGGCTGAGGGAGATAAGATGGTGCTGGTGGGCTGGCTGGTTTGTAAGGAACAAAAGTTGGACGAACTCCCGTAGCTTTTTCAACATCATCCAACGCCTTCCTTTCCCTTGATACAGGTGTACCATTTTTATTTTCTTTGCCGACTTGGACTTGTTCAGTTTTCCCTGTTTTGGGGTCCTTGCCCTCTACATCTATATACCTTTTTTCCTTAGTACCACCAGGAGTTTTTACCTCTACTTCACGTTTTGTTTCCATCCCCTTCTCTTGCATTTTCTTTTCGGCTTCATTAACTTTATTTTGATGCGCTTCACCTCCTTTTTTACCATTGGGATTAGGAACACTTCTGTCATCACCCGTTGTTCCCATTGTGTAAGAGTTTCCGCCAAATACCCCTGCCCCAACAGTTGCGTTGTGAGTATTTGCAGCATCTATTTCAGCTTGACTTGGCATAGCATCCCATAGATAAGCTAAAGCAGTCGCAACAGCCCCCACAGCTATCACCGCCTTGCCATAAGGTCCACAAGACCTTGCTGTTTCCTGAACAGATTGCCAGACTTGAGGTGCAAGCGGCACAGCTTCCAATCCTTCTAACTCAATATGGTTTGTTACTTTATTTTCACTAAATGCGTAAGTGGAGTTATAAACATAATCTTCAGCAAGTGGGTCTATTTCAATAAACCTTCCTATTTGTGGGTCGTGGTTTCTCCACTTAAACTGTATCCAGTTCAATCCTAACTCATCATCAAACCTTTGTCCCTGAAAAGTCTTATCTTTATTTTGTATTGTACCAACGGCTTTTGAAGAGATGCCAGCCATTGTCAACCCGAACGGATAATAATGTGTCTCCTCCAAAATAGGCCCTCTCGTTTGCACTACCTGCAAATTATCAAAGAACACATTTACCGGGCTTTCATTGCTACAGTAAATATACACATACCCGCTTTTATTTGCCATTAAATTTTGCAGTTCGCTGTAATGATCTTTTACTGCGCTATTATTTCCTACCATGCTTATCCTGTAATCATAAGACTTAAACTGCTCATCAAAAAACACTACGTTTATAAATGCCCGTGGTTTATTTATTGCTGCATTGCTTTGTGTGTTTTGCTGCCATATCATGCTGTTAATGCCTGTAATACCTGTGGGGGTATTTATTGTTGCTGCTGTTACTGCTCCATGCACTGCTGTAGTGGCTGCTGCGGCTGGTGCACTTAAAAATGCTGTTAGTAAATCTATAACTGGTACTGTACTATTTCCACCAGTGCCTGAGGTATTGGTAAAATAATAACTTTTGCCAAACACATCTATTTTATCTCCTGCCATTACTTTTAGTGTAATGCCCAGCCCTGTTTTATTGGTGTTGCTGTTAAGTTGGTACAGTTTATTACTGGCTGCTGCTTCAAAAGTTGGGTCTGATGGATTGTTGCCAATACCATTATCATTTGTATAGGCAGGCAGACCTGTTGCAGCAGTTTTTAAAACAATGCGTGTATTATCAATGGTATAATATTGTTGTTCAGTAGAGAGCTTTGCATCTTCCATACTGGCCACCGGATATTTATCCTGTTGTACCTCATCCGTCAGCACCATCCGTACGTTTCCTAAATGGTCTTTTATAAAATAATCAAAAGTAAAGGCTCCAGCCGCTGCACCCACTGCAGGTTTAAACCTTATCCTTCCTTCTTCATGTGGTATAAACTGCAGTACATCGGTATAATCCGGGCTGTTAGGGTCGGCAGGACTGGTTATTTTACTTTCATATACAAAGCCACTAATGTAGCAGGTGGTAGTAGTTATGGTTTTTGCAGGGGTAACATTTTCAAGTGTTACTTTTTTAAGTTTACTGCCTGCTGCATCGTAGGTATAGGTTATGGTGCCTTTATTGCTGGCTGCATCTTTTTTAACCGTTATTACAGCGGGTAAATTTAAAAAATTGTATTGAATGCCATCTGCACCGCCTGCGGTTATAATATCTTTATTTCTGTCTTTGGTTAAATTACCATTTACATCGTAATTATAATCAACTGTGGTGTTTGTTTTTGCAGGTGTGGTTTGCTGGTACAATGCAGATGCTCTAAAGTCGCCGAGCCTGGTTGTGTTATCATTACTGGCATCTATTACATTCAGCAGCTTGTTGCTGTTAGTTGTGTAATTGTAAGTAAGGTTATCTATCTGCGTACTGGCGTTTATTTTTAAGCCCCACTGCTGCATTTGCTTAATATTTCCGTTGGCATCGTAAGCAGTGCTGTAGTTTGCACCATCAACTCCCATTTTAAGGTTATAGTTTACAATGCTGTTGTTAAAACTGCCATCGGGATTTACCTGTTTAAAATCGGCGCTTAATAAACGGTTTACATTATCGTAAGTAAAATCGTAGTGGCGGTTTACCGCATCTCCACTACTTTTCCACTCTGTGCCGGTAATATTACCATTGTACTGTGCTGCTGCATAAACAGCCCCAGGCACTACGCTGGCTGCCGAGGCAGTTGTTTTATCATACGCAAGTTCAAAACCAAAATAAGGGCTGCCTGTCCCCGACGGGGGGGTAGTACCGCTGATGTAACCCCGGTTTATGCCAAGTAACCAGCCTCTTATATTATAATCGTAACTGAGTGTTTCCAATTCTGTTACGCTATTGGGTCTGTTACCGAGCTTTTTGGTTTTTAACTGCCCCAACTCGTCGTAACTGTTTTGCAGAATAGTTTTTTCGGGGGTGGTAATGGCCTGGCCGCTAACTACACTGTTTATTGTTTTGCGGATTAACAATAACCTGCCTGCATGGTCATAATCCATTTTTGTAAGTACCGTATGGGTCTGTGCATTACTACCTGCTTTGGTATGTTCCAGCAAACTCCGCAATGGCTTGCCACTAAAATCATATTGCGTAGTAGCAATGTCCTTTCCATTGCTTATATTAATACTCTGTGTTTGTATAGACCTGCCCTTTTCATCATAAAACACTACAGAATATAAAAACTGGCTGGTTGAACCCAATACTTTTACTTTATTACCTGTTAATAATCCTTTTGGTATATAATTTCCTGTAATGGGCATAGCGAAAGGCGATGTATTATAGGTTGTGATAAAATAATTGCTGTTGCTAAGGTTAGCCGACTCTAATGTGGCGGTTAAGGATGTGCCGCTGCCGTTTACCCAATTATAATCATCATAATAGCTTTGCGACAGCAATTCAAAATTAGCTGCTGTTGAGGGATAGTTGATTGATGATGCAGCGTTGCTTTGGTGCGTGGCAAAACTGGTTACAGCATCGGTTAACAGGCCGGTCTGAACGGGTCTGTTTAGTAAATCCTGCACGGTCACTAACCATTTGCCCGAGCTACGTAAATTACCATCCTGCATCATTACCAACCTGTCCCTGGCATCATACACCATCCATACTTCTGCAGCACCGGGTACTTTTTTTATGATCATTCGGTGGCGGTAATCGTATTCGTAGCGGAAACAAAGTTCATCTGCTATTGTACTTATAGCTGTGCCTGCCAGATATGCTTCCGTGGCTTTGGGTGGCAGCACAAAACGCAACTGGTTAAAGTCATCATATACATAGTAGGTGCATAACCATCCTGCAGGCCCATCGCCTGCAATATCGGCTGCCTGTACTTTTTTTAATATCAGCTTTCCTTCTTTGTCTTTAAATTCTACTACCTGCTTGTCCCGTTCATCACTGGTAATGGTTTTAAAGAGCTCGCCTGGTGCATACAGATTTGCCAACACAGGTAGGCTGCCTGCCATGTACTCTATCACCCATTGCTTTACATCATTTGCAATTGTATTAACTGACATTGCAGGCTTAACAGTATGGCCGCTGCCTGGCTGCCATGTTTGCCCCGATGCACCTTGTTCCTTCACCCTGCTATCAGGAGAAAAATCATAAAAAGTTTGTGCAAAAGGATAATTATCTTTCTGGATATTTATTACCAGGGTACTTGACGGATTATAAAAAGTAGCCTGATCTGCATACGCTGCAGGGTGCAGGCTGCCATATACTACGCCACTAAGATCTGTATAAGGTAAAAATTTTTTAACTTCTCTGCCGTAACCATCATATTCCACCGGGGCAATTACATCCTGGCGACCGGGACTGTTTTGTACAGCTACATTTTGCAAGAGCCTGCCCAGTCCGTCAAAATAACCCACACTTTGCATTTTGTCATCAACTGTTAAGGCATCTGCCTGAGCCTGTGTGGTAATGCCGGGTTTTTTTATTTCATTTTTGCTTACAAAATTTCTGTCCGTGCTTAATTGTGCCTGTACATTTATAGTGGCAGCAAAGCAAAAAGTAAGTAGTATATATTTATAAAGTTTCATAATTTATTAGTTACAAAAATTAATAAAATGGCTTTATTGTATCGGGCATGCGGTAGCATTTACCTCTGAATATTCAATGAATGATCCATCGCTGAAAACATAGTAAAAATAACATATCCATGTTCCGTTTGCCTGTTGCGATGTGCTGCTGTTGTACCTTGTTCCTGTTTCGCATATCCCATTAACTATTTTTTGTCCCACACCCCCGCAATTACACCAACAATAGCTATTTGCATACGCCTGCCCATTTGCTGATATTTCATTTAGTGCTTTTTGATCTGCATCTCCCTGGTTTAATTCTGATGAATAAGTATGTGCAGGCACTGTATAGGCTATTCTATCCTGCAGCCTTACCGGGCCACTGTTGCTGCACTTGGAGCTTCCCTGCTCCGGGAGGCAGTCATTTTTTGAAAAATATAGTGTTTGCACCGTATTCCAGTACAAACATTTACCAACAGATTGAGCATAAGCCTGTCCATTATTTGTTACATCAGTAATTGCTTTGGCATCAGCATCTGCCTGGTTTATTGATGAAACATACCTGCCGTATTGTACCACATAAGTTTCAGTAGTGGGTTCGGTGCCAACAGGGCACCCTGTTTTTGTATAGTTGGCCTGTTTTTGCGTATTATAAAATAAAGTTTGTGCTGAAGGTGATAATGCTGTTCCTAATCCATAATTATATTTATAATTTTTTACAATATTGGCATTCTCATCTTTTACGTTAATCAAACGGTTAAGCCCATCATATTCAAAATAAGTGATGAGGTTTTTAGGTGTACATTGGCTGGTAACACCAGTGCCTGGTTCATAAGCAACAGTAGTCATTAAAGCATCTTTTGGATATAAACGCAGTTCATCAATATTATTTATAACTGCTGAAGAAATGGTGATAGCAATAGTATTTACCGGAAGAAGATGTTGATAATAAGTCCAGCCATTATGGGTTGCCCCGATTGTAAGTAGTGCGGTTCCTGCTGCATCGGAAGCTACAGTGGCTGAACCATTTTTAGACCAATAAGATACAGTAAACTGCCCCGAATTAGTAAGGCTTGTTTTGGTAATATTATTACCCGGTGTAAGGTTATAAGAGTATTTTCCGGTAATAGCGGTAGTTGTTACCCTGTTGGAACTAATGTTAGGAATATTACCCCAACCGCCATTTTCGTCTGTTTCAAAACTGCTGTAGGCAACCTGACCATTTTGGGCATTTATAATTTCAGCCGTTGGGTATCTGTAATTATAATCCCATATATAAGCCGTTGGCATATCTGAGTTTTTGGATTGCTCCAAAAGAGAGCCATTGCTTAAATAGACGAATGACCCTGCTAGTTTATAATTTGAATTATAAGTAAGATTGCCTGCACTAATTGAAGAAAGCTGGAAACTTGTTAACGGAGATGTTGTTTCTATACGATATAAATTAGCAGAATAAGGAATAGCAGGATTATAATTGGTAAGTATCCCGCTTATATACCTTTTGTTGCTACCATCTGCATTCTGCCTGCGCTGCACCGTTTCAATTTCCGGCCCGATTATATTTTTGTCACGTAGTAATTTTATACCCTGAGTGTTATCATCAAGTGTTCCGGTACCTGGAATTATATAATCCAGGGGATACACTTTATCAGTAATAACCGACTCCCCGTTATTAGTAGTTTCTTCAATACTGGTAGGTAGTGTATGTGCAGCATTTCCGTAAGTGAATTTTTTAGTAGTTGAAATGTATGCATTAGATAACTGGTCGTATTTTTTGGCTGATTGTTCGGTTAATTTTTTTTCTCTTGAAGCCACAGACCAACCGTTATTATAATAACTTGTTTTTATCAGTTTGGACGCTACCACATTGGTGGCACATCCTGCAGCCATATACCAGCCATATACAAATGTTCCGGGGGGAGCATTCATCTTAACAAGGACGTTTTTGTTATTCTGGATATTACTTACACCTGGGGCTACTGCACCTATTGCACCAAGGAGAATATAATTAAATGTATTACTGGTTTCTTCTATTAATTTACCCTGGTTATCATATACTGTTTTTTTTAGCAAATCTCCATTACCTATATCATCATCATGAACATTCCAATCGCCATCCCGCACATAATAATCAAATACTGTTTTACCTAATGGTTGCCCATTGGAAACATCTGTTACTAATTCTGTAACTTTTGAATAGCCAATATGACTACCTTGAACAGTTCCTAATCCGGCATTTGAACTGGCAGAAACGGTAGTTGTAGTTATTTTTGATATAAAATCCTGACTACAGGTAGTTGATCCTCCATAAGAGGTAAATTGAATAACAGCGCTATAAGAAGGCATCATTGCCCTGCCACTGCTTGATCCGTCATCCAACGTATATTGATAATTTTTTTCAACAGCTTTTTTTGCGGTGAATGAAAAGTCAGTTATTTTTTTTATACGGGCACCGCCCACATTAAATTCAGGTGTACCAACATAACTACTGCCTTTTGCTTTGTTCAACTCATATTCAAAACTGGTATATCCCCCTGTTGGATAAGTCATTTTATTTATTAAATAAGAGTATCCGCTAATGGAGGGTTCTCTGTTGGTGGCGGTTATATTTATTGAGTTGGGGGTTACTTCAGTACTGGGAACAAGGCGATGATAGGTAGTGCCTCCATTATAAAAGCCCCAATGATCTACCCCGCCAGAATAGCCAGGCATGAGGTTGTCATCATTATAAGTGAATGTATAGGGCGGAGCCTGGGAAGTACCGGCTACAGATGGTATTTCCTGAACATTATCTAAACGTAATCTTTTATAATTGAGTGTGTTGTTCAAAAAATAGCTGTAGTTCATGTTATATTGCTTGATAAGAGCAAAGGCAGCAGGTGTATTTTTTGTATAGACCTGGATAGAGGTTAGCAACCTTTCACCAGGGAAGCCTGAGCTGGTGCTATGATCTAAATCCTGGCGTTGGTCCACAGTTGATATAAAATCAATATAACTCAGCAATTGACCCGCTTTTTTAAAAGTAATTTGCTGGAGGTATTTTCTTTTTGTTTTTACTGTTGGAGATACGCTTCCCCCTGCGCTGGGCCCGGTTATTGAGCTAACACCTGTGGCATATTGTGTTTGTTCGTAGGTATCAGATTCGTTTTGTGAAAGATTATTAAATTGAGTATGTTCAAGCGAAGTAGTATAATAGGTAAACCCGATTTCCTCGTACCCGTCAGCAGATATAATTTTCGTTAAATACCAGGTAGAAGGATATGTATAGGTTGTTATAATACCCCCTCCATCGTCAGGTGTCATGGTAGATAATTCGGATTCCATAAATTCATAGCGAACCCCCTGGTCATCTGTAATGCTTATGAAACTTCCGGTATTTGCACCTAACGCAGCTGTTATCTGATAATTATTCTTTTCTTTTTTTAAAATACTGAAATCAGGGTTAACAAAAAACTTACCACTGTGCCCTGCAAAATTATAATAATACACATCGGGCTGTGCTTCAATATAGCCTTTACGCAAATTATCCATATAATCCGCATAAGCGAAAGGATCTGTAAATTGCCCAGGTATTATTAAAGGAGAAGGAGACCTAAAATAATTCGCTCCATCAGGATTTCCCATAACTGACCGGGTTACAACGCCACCTGCATTAAGCGACCAACCCAAGCCTACCCAGGTCGCAATTTCCTGTGGATTAAACCCTCCTGCATTATAAGTGAGATTTACCGGGAGGCTGATATTGTTTCCTGAAAGCTGATATAATGGAATGTTTATTGTTGGGGTTCCGGTAAATAAACTTACCGGCACATTTCCATATTTGCCTAATGCAGCCGCTTCAGGAGTGGGTGGAATAACCTGTTTAGCTTTAAATCCGGCACTGATTAACTGCACTCCCCAAGGCTGTGGTTCCTGGGCCATTATTGGGATAGTACGGACAAAAAAAATAAACAAATAAATTAATTTTTTAATCATTGGAACGCTTTATTTTTATTAATTATTTAAGTTGGATTGCCTGTATTAAAATACTGCTCATGGGTTTTATGCGAGGATTAAAGACACCAACCAACTTTCCGCTTTTATTTATTAGAAATTTGTAACCCGGTTTTTTAATTTGTATATTTATCACTCCATTTAACGATGAACTTGTCAGCCACACGAATAAGGGATTATTATTACTCATCTTAGCAGTCACAATAAATGTAAATGGTGGTACAGGATTGAATGTATAGGAAGGTGCTATTTGCTGATTAGTACCTGGTTCTGTATTGGAAATATTTGCAGGAATTACTACAATCACCAAACTATCTTTATATACCTGATACAGTTGCTTTAATTGATTGTACTGGCTAAAGCTCGTATCGCCACTGGCCATATTTACTATTAGTATTTTTTTACCCTGGAAAGAAGAAAAATTTACACTGTGATTGCCAGCTATCGAATCAATGTTGTAGGAATAGATGGATGTTTGCCCTCTTCCTGATAAAGAAAAAAGCGACAGCATCATAACCGTTAAAAATAATTTCATATTTTTTTATTTTAAAAATTATATCCCACTCTAAACACCACCGGCTGGCTCACCGGAATGTGATTTTTGTACAGAACATCATACAGCAACTGTAGGCTGGTATTTTTTACCAGCTTTGTTTTCATGGCTATTTTTTTGGTAATGCCTAATAAGCCCGAAGCCTGCCACGCCGCCCCCGCTAAATCTCCCCCGTTAGGGGAAACTTGCGAAACTCTTTTATAAACAGCGTAATTATTTAGTTCATAACCTCCGGTTATAAAAAGGCCTCCTCCCTTTCCCCCTCTCGGGGAACCGAAGGGGGCTTTCCAGTCTATAAAACTCCTCAACCCAACTCCCTGGTGGCTAAACCGGATATGCTGTATGCTGCCCATGCCGAGTTTATACGTTATGCCAAGGCCAGCCACGCTTTTATCATTTAATTTATAGCCAAGGCTTAAACCAATGTCAGTTGTTGTTGGCAACAGGCTGGTATTTTTCTGAAACTGAATATTGAACCCCTTCTCCAACCGCTGGCCAAAGGCTTTTGTTTTTTGTTCATTAAGCCCCCTAACCCCCGGCGGGGGAATTTCGCTACCAGAGGAGTTACCCCCAGCTTTCAGTATTTTATCTTTTAAAGTATTTAACTCTGCCTGTGCCGCCTGCATATTCT
>JAYUBR010001130.1:0-3705 GCA_043740775.1 Ferruginibacter sp.
ACAGCTTCAGGGTGAAATGAATGTTCTTAATGGCAAAATTGCTACCCTCAATAAACAAAACAGTGAGCTGGGCCAGCAGACTACTGACCAGCAAAATAAGCTGGGTCAGAGCCAGCAAACGTTGCAACAGCAACAACAGCGGTTACAGCAATTGCAGGCCTTACTGGAGCAACAAAAAAATCAGTCGTTGCAGCTTAAAAACAAAATGGCAGAAGCCTTAAAAGGTTTTAGTTCAAACGATTTGTCTGTTGTACAAAAAAACGGTAAAGTATATGTAAGCCTTTCAGAAAATTTATTATTTCCTTCCGGCAGTGCCGTTGTTAATAAAAATGGTGTGGATGCCTTGTCTAAACTCGCCGCAGTGCTTAACCTTGAATCGGATGTTGCAGTGAACATTGAAGGCCATACCGATAGCATTCCTATCCGCGGAAAATATAAAGATAACTGGGAACTTGGTTCTGCCCGTGCAAATGCCATCGTGCGTATACTGGTAGAAAATTACAAGGTAGATCCGGTAAGGGTAATCGCTTCGGGGCATAGTTTTTACGATCCGCTGGAAAGTAATTCAACGCCGGAAGGAAGGGCAAAAAACAGGAGAACGGAAATTATATTGTCTCCAAAACTGGATGAAATGTATAAATTGCTTGGGATGTAATTTGCAAGCGGGCATAAAAAACCTCCATCAATGTGGAGGTTTTTTTACGCTGTTATTTTTTTACAATTCAAATGAATATCCATCCCTGTAAGTTCTTCTTACAAACTGGTTGGCTTCATCAAAATTGGTAATCTTCATATTCTCTGCATCCCACAATAATTTTTTTCTTCCGGGGAAACCTTTTCCTGCTTTGATATTCCAGGAACGCAATGCCAGGTTGCCCATTAAAATAGATTCTGTCAACGGTCCCGCATAGTCGAAGGAAGAGCTGGTTTCATTTTTTCCGTAGCCGGCGATGCAGGCGTTTACCCATTGGAGGTAGTGGCCTTCCGGAACACGTTTTGTAACCTGCGGAACGTTCACTTCTTTGGATAGCGAAACCGGTAACAACGTAGCATTGTTGCCATAAGTACCGCACATCATTTTGCCCTTTGTTCCGGTAATGATAGCACCGCCGCCATCGTCGCCCATTATTTCGTTGGGTCCTAATTCTTCGGGCCGGTCTGGTAACAGGCCTCCATCTACCCAATGCAACATGGTATCGGGTTTACCATTTTTACCAGGGAATTTTAATTTTAGAGAAGATGCTGCGGGGAAGCTATCAGGGTGGTAAGTAGGTGTCCACATTTGCTCATATAAATCAACGGCACTGCACTCCACTTCTGAAGGATACCCAAGGCCGGTTGTTTTAAAAGCAGGGTCAATAATGTGGCAACCCATATCGCCTAACGAGCCGGTTCCAAAGCTTGGATAACCACGCCAGTTAAAGGGTACAAAACCTTTGTGGTATTCTTCAAAAGCAGTTGGCCCCAGCCATAAATTCCAATCCAGTTCGGCAGGTATTTCTTCTTTGCCCGTTGGCTTACCAAATCCCTGTGGCCATACGGGCCTGTTGGTCCAGCAACGGATATCAATGGCATCGCCTATCAGGCCAGCTTTGTACCAATCCTGCATTTTTTTTACACCGTCGAAAGATGCGCCCTGGTTGCCCATTTGCGTTACTACTTTATATTTTTTTGCTGCCTGGGTTAAAATACGGGCTTCATAAATATCGTGTGTCATTGGCTTTTGTACATACACGTGCTTACCAATTTTCATGGCGGCCAGTGCAGCCACTGCATGTGTGTGATCGGGCGTGGAAACAGACACGGCATCAATGTTTTTACCTTCCTTGTCGAGCATTTCCCTAAAGTCTTTATAGTATTTTGCGTTGGGAAAACGCTTTCTTGAATTGGCTGCTGAGCGATCGTCCACATCACATAATACTATGATATTGGCAGACGGACTTTTTGAAAATTCCGACAAGTCGCTTTCGCCTTTGCCCCCGGCGCCAATGCCGGCAATGTTTAATTTATCGCTGGGTGCAACAAAGCCGCGGCCCAATACATGTCGCGGAACAATAAAAAATCCTGTTGCTGCTACAGAAACATTTTTAATAAACTTTCTGCGTGAATTTTGATCTGATTTCTTTTTCATACTTTTTAATTAATGTGGCAAATTTTAATCGTTTAAAGTTATGTGTTGTAAGTAAATCTTTACAACTTATTTATACACCCACCGTATCGTACACTATTACCTTACTCCATAAATATTTACAGGTTTCAACAAAATTCAGATGTACAGGGTCCGTCTGGTAGCTATCCTGGTCTTCTTTATTTTTAAACAAAAGCAGCCACGAAATACTGTAGCTGGTATCAATTACTTCGCGGCTGGTAGCGGCAGGAACCCCGATGTGAAAAGCCTGGATAGTACTTACAGAAGACAAGGTATTTAATCCTTCGATCAACAGGTTGCGATCTTGCGCACTTGCCGGATTGTTAAGCCAAAAATATACATGGTGAATAAACACATTCTTTTCAAACATGGCGTGATAATTTATTAAGAGGAATTTTACTAAATGTAAAGTAATGAAAAATACAATTGCAAACTTTACAAGTGATATGCCTGTTATGAACTGAAGCGGTTATTTTTTCGCCCAATAATCTACCACTACTACTTTATCAAGATAGGGTTTTAATACTTCTACAAAGGCTTTGTGGGCGGGATGAACCAAATAATCGTCCCGGTCTTTTTCGCTCCTAAAGGTTACAAAAAAACAATGAGTTAAACCCTCGTTGATTTTTTCAGGGCTGTTATTGGTGCCCCATTCTACATCTTTTATCAGGCTGATTTTTCCTTTTAACGCCATAAAAGCATCTTCTACTGATTTTACACCGGCAGCAGAAGCGCTGTCTTTAAATTTAAATAACACTACATGTCTTAACATTTTTTCAGAAGTTTTTTGTGCAGCAACAGTGCTAACAAAAATACATACCAGCAGGCCAAGCGCAATCATTTTTTTCATAATATTTTTTTTCTTTAAAATTAGGTAAAATAACCATGCAAGCAACATTAATACCTGTTGCATAAAAATGCCAGACACCAGTCTGGCAAATAGTAAAGGTCATGATAAACCATAACCAATAAAAGTGGAGTTTCTGAAGGATTAAATATTTTTAATGATTGTTATTTTACAATTTATTTTGTAAACTGTTCCACCCGCCACCATTGTACACTGCTTCATATCCGCTTGCTATAAGTAAACTTTTAGCAGATGCACTTCGCATTCCCGAAGCACAGCAGGTAATGATTGGTTTATTTTTATCTTTTAATTTACTGAGATTATTGCGAAGCTTATCCAGCGGCATAGTGATTGCCCCTTTAATATGTCCGCCATAAAATTCTCCTTTGCTTCGCATATCAACAATAATGGCTCGCTGCTTAACCAATTGAGCGTAATCTGTAGCCGGCGCTATGCCAAATAATTTTTTAATTGCGTTGATCATTTTTTATTTTTATTAAAAAGAAACCCGCTATTAATAATAGCACGTTTGAACAACGAAATTACCACCTTGCCAAAACTTTGTTTGTTACAAATGTTACATAGCAAAAAATACAATAAATAAAAATGGATACATAGACCAAAAGAAGCGGGAAATTGTAAAACTAAGAGCTATAAATTTATTAGCATTGTTTTTTCAGTACGTTTTAATACAGCCATTTGTTTGGGA
>JAYUBR010001131.1:0-1021 GCA_043740775.1 Ferruginibacter sp.
CAGGGCAAACGCATCTAAATTTGTTTAAAGAGAAGGTTCGCTAAGAAAGTTTCGTCCCATCCACATAGCAATCGTTTGTTTTTTAGGCTTCTTTTTTTACTGTTTTCATTTTTCAATAGATTGAGGGCTATTTTGGTAATGAGGCTAAAGTTCTCCGCAGCATTGCCCGCTTGTTTAGTACTGTAATCTTCTTTGAATACTACGTCTAAGCACCAGTGTAATTTATTTTCTATTCCCCAATGTCCCCTGATGATTTCATTAAAATGTTTCGGTGTGCTGCATAGACTCGATATATAAAACCGTTGCTCCAATTGGATTTCACCACTTTGCTTGTCGATTCTTCTGGTTTCGATACTGATAATAGATTGTAATTTTGCCCAGCTCCCAGCTTTACTTATCCAGTCCATATCATTAATAACCTTACAGGTTCTTTTTTCTATCCTGCCATGTGCCGTTTCTATTGACGTCTCTGCTACTGATTGTTGTGTTTGACCAAATGCATCTTTAATATCATCCAGTAAATGAGCTTGGTTGTCTTTTACTGCCAGCACATAATCTGCCCCATTACCTACTATCTTCTCTGCAATAGCAGTTTGGCAACCCATTGCATCAATGGTAATAATGCTGCCTTCTATCACAAGTAAATCCAGTAATGCAGGAATGGCCGTTATCTCATTACTCTTATCATCTGTTTTTATCTGACCCATTACCATATTATTGGCATTGCTCCAGGCACTCACCATGTGTATGATAGATTTCTTACCATCTGTCCCTGCATTGCAAAGTCGCTTCCCATCTATGCTTATCACTTTACCATTGCTGATACCAGCTATGCTTTGAACCCATTCAATGAAACAGTTCTGTAACTCTTTGGCATCCAATGCTGAAAACAACCGGTTAATTGTATCATGAGACGGAATGCCATGAGGTAATGACAAAAATGTTTTTAACCATTGTTCTTTACTGATCCCATAGAGTTCTATCTCTTCCCAATCGTTGCAACCGCTTAAAACTGCGCAGA
>JAYUBR010001132.1:0-3698 GCA_043740775.1 Ferruginibacter sp.
TGACAGTTATAAAAAGAATAGTTTGGAGTAGTATAAATCCTCCGTTTCCTTTCTCCCCAAGTTGCAAACAAATACAATTCATTTTAGGTGGTTGTTTTATTTCAATTTATTTTTACGCCTCAAAAAGAAATGCAGCAATATAGAATGGTAAATAACCAACTTACTATGCTGCAGTGAAAGATCATAAAAGGTATTTGGTACAAGAGGGCGATGCAACGATGTTCCACATTGCTTCTTAGCCCGGACAATGATTTAAAAAATATACCATATTTTCTTTTTAGTAAACGGGGCGAACACTTAAAACGATAAATATTTATAATGGTAGATGTAATTCTCGGGCTTCAATGGGGTGATGAGGGCAAAGGAAAAATTGTTGATTATTTTGCTCCTGGTTATGATGTGATAGCCCGCTTTCAGGGCGGCCCAAATGCAGGGCACACGTTGTATGTCGAAGGAAAAAAAGTGGTACTACATCAGATACCCAGCGGCATTTTTCATGAAGGTAAAACCAACCTGATTGGCAATGGTGTTGTGTTGGATCCGGTAACGCTTAAAAGAGAATGTGAAGTAGTGGCTTCTATGGGCGTGGACTATAAAAAAAGTTTATACATCAGCGAAAGGGCGCATTTAATTTTGCCTACGCACAGGGCTTTGGATAAGGCCAGTGAAGTGGCAAAAGGCAATGAAAAAATTGGCTCTACATTAAAAGGAATTGGTCCTGCGTACATGGATAAAACCGGACGAAATGGTTTACGTGTGGGTGATTTATTAGATAAAACTTTTACATCCCAATACATCAAATTAAGGCTGAAACACCAGCGCCTGCTGGATAATTACAATTTTCAGGAAGATATCAGTGCATGGGAAGATGATTTTTTTGAAGCCATTGAAGAACTAAGGAGTTTTAAAATTGTTAACGGAGAATATTTCATCAACGATAAAATACAGCAGGGAAAAAAAGTACTGGCCGAAGGTGCCCAGGGAAGTATGCTGGATGTGGATTTTGGTACATTCCCTTTTGTTACCAGCAGTAGTACAATATCTGCCGGCGTGTGTACCGGTCTGGGTATTGCACCTCAAAAAATTAAAGAAGTTTTTGGTGTTTCAAAGGCTTATTGTACCAGGGTTGGCAGCGGTCCTTTCCCTACAGAACTGGATGATGAAATGGGCGAACTGATACGCAAAACAGGCAGCGAATTTGGTGCCACCACAGGCAGGCCCAGACGTTGCGGCTGGATTGATTTAGTTGCTTTACAATTTGCCTGTATGATCAATGGAGTTACCCAAATCATCATGACTAAAACAGACATTTTGGATGCATTACCAGAGTTAAAAGTTTGCAATGGTTATTCTATCAATGGAGAAGAAAAAAGTTATGTTCCTTTCCAGATGAGCAAGGTAAAGATTGACCCGATTCATACAAGTTTTGAAGGTTGGCAAACCGATATTACAAAAATTGATAGTTATGCCAATCTGCCTGTAAAAATGAAAGAATACATTGATTACATCAATAATTTTTTAAAAGTTCCGGTAAAATATATCAGCAACGGGCCGGGCCGGGATCAAATAATACTGGCATGAAAAATATTATAAAAATAAGTGCCTTTTTATTTGGCTAATTAAAAATCTATAAGAAATTTTACAGTAACAACCAGTTAAATTATGGCAACGAAATCTAATAAAGAAAAAAAGACAATTCCCGGAGAAGATATTTCTGAAAAAAAAGTTACTCCAAAGGCATCGCCAAAATCTAAAAAGGATGAGGATGACGATGATGATGAAGATTTGGATGAAGAAACCAAGCCTGTAAAAAAAGGAAAAGCTTCAGCAAAAAAAGGCAGTGATGAGGGTGATGATGACGATGATGATGATGATATTGAAGCCGACGATGAATGGGAAAAAGGCGAAGATGGAGATGACTGGGATACCGACTTTGATGAATTTGATGTACCTAAATCTGCTGCAAAAAAAACGACTGGTAAAAAATCTGCCAAAGATGAAGATGAGGATGAATTTAAAGATCTTGGCTTTGACGATTTAGATGCAGGTGGCGGAGATTTTGATGATGAAGATGATTTTTAAAAAATAGAAGTGGTAAAGATTGACTGTAATTGACGGTAGTTAAAATAACGAGGTGAAAAAAGCTACTACATTTGCAATAGATAATTTTACATCCTTCAGGTTAAAAATGTTGAACTGGTGTGGCCGGTTCAACATTTTTTGTTTATTAGATAACAACGGATATAATTTTGATACACCTGCATTTGAATGTTTGCTGGCTGTTGGCTGTACAGCCAGGCTGAAAACCAATGCAGGAAATGCTTTCGACGCTTTAAAAGCATTCAGTACTGCTCAGCAAAACTGGCTGTTTGGTCATTTGGGATACGATCTTAAAAATGAAACATCTCCTCTTCAATCCAATAATTTTGACGGTATTGGCTTTAAGGATATACATTTTTTTGTACCGGAAACAGTGTTGCAATTGAACAAACAAAAGCTTACTGTTTATTGCGAAGAAAATGCAGAGCAGGTATTTGCGGCAATTCAATCCTGTGAAGAATTTAAAGAGACCATTACTGCTCCGGTTACTATCTTTAACAGGTTTACAGAGGAGGAATATGTAAACATTGTACAAAAGTTACAGCAACATATTTTGCGGGGTGATTGTTATGAGGTAAACTTTTGCCAGGAATTTTTTTCAACAGATGCTGTTATTGATCCTGTAACAGTGTATCAAAAATTAATGCAGCTTTCTCCCAGTCCATTTGCTGCTTTGTATAAAACCGATGAACACTATTGTATTTGCGCCAGTCCGGAACGTTATCTCAAAAAGGCAGGTAATAAAATATTTTCTCAACCCATAAAGGGAACGTCTAAACGCTGTTTAACAGATGAATACCTGGATGAAAAAAGCAGGCAGCAATTATTAAACAGTGAAAAGGAAAGAACCGAAAATGTAATGGTAGTGGACCTTGTAAGAAATGATTTAAGTAAGGTTTGCAAGCAGGGAACAGTACAGGTAGATGAGCTGTTTGGCGTTTACAGTTTTCCGCAGGTACACCAAATGATTAGTACTATCAGTGGAACGTTAAAAGAAGGGCTTGACTGGACGAATGTAGTGAGGGCAAGTTTCCCGATGGGATCTATGACTGGTGCGCCCAAACTGCGGGTAATGCAATTGATAGAGCAATATGAACGAACTAAGCGTGGCCTTTTTTCAGGCGCTATCGGGTACGTAGATCCGCAGGGCAATTGTGATTTTAATGTGGTAATACGGAGTATTTTGTACAATGCCGCTACCAGGTACTTATCTTTTCAAACAGGCAGCGCCATTACTTTTTATAGCGATGCGGCAATGGAATACGAAGAGTGTTTATTAAAAGCCGCAGCCTTGAAAAAGATATTGCAGTAAGTTTATTTGTGTTTCTTTTTGGCGGGGGCAGGATAAACTGTTTTAAAATCAGGCATTTCCGCATCTCCTAATAATGCCTGTACACTTTCGTTTAAAATCTGGTATTTATTGGCAGCAAATAATTGCATTTTATCCGGCGGTAAACGAAGATCAAAATTTCCGGTAACCGATAAAGTAGCATCAAATGAGGGATTAAAATGATTGAACAAAGCAATATCCATCAGTATATTTCTTGCAATAACCAATGAATTGTATTTCCCCGAAATAGATAAAACTTCTACATCAA
>JAYUBR010001133.1:0-3696 GCA_043740775.1 Ferruginibacter sp.
AAAGTTATAAAAACAGTTTATGTAGGTCGCTCTCCACATGAGCCTACGTTTTCGCCCAATGGCAAACAGGTGTGGATATCTGTACGCGGCGAAGCTTACATTAGTGTAATTGATGTGGCGAAAATGATGGAGATAAAAAGAATACCAGTTGCCGATGGCCCGGGGATGGTAGCCTTTACAACAGATGGAAAGTTTGCGTACGTGTGTTCCAGCTTTGCAGCAGAAGTAGATGTAGTTAATACAGCAACGTATAAAGTGATAAAAAAAATCCCGGTAATTAGTCCGTTCTCTCCAAATATATTTTACAGTGCCGATGGAAAATGGATGGCCATTACACATAAAGATGTGGGTAAAGTAACGGTAATTAGCACTGCGGGCATGGCCGTAAAAACAGTATTGACAACAGGCCCAGTTACGAACCATGTTACATTTACGGTCCTCAACAATAAATCATTAATGCTGGTAACGGTAGGTGGCGAAAATAAATTGCGGGTGTTTGATGTAAACCATAATTTTAAGCAAACAGATAGTGTTGCTCTTGGTGCATTACCACACGGTATCTGGCCATCGCCGGATGGCAAATTTGTTTATATAGGTTTGGAGAATGATGATAAAGTGCAGGTAGTTGACCTTCAGAAAATGGAGCTGATAAAAACCATTCCTATCGGGCAAAGCCCACAGGCCCTGGTATATGCTGCCAATGCAGTAGCCGATCCTGAAAGCAAAACAAATCTTACACCACTCAATAGCGAGAATAGCCAGGTTATTAATTTGAAGGAAATAAATATGGGTATGGGCAAAGGCGTATTGGTAGTTCGGGGAATTGGGCTTACCGACCTTGTACAACAAAGTTTTAATCACCTGCAGCCAATGAGTACTTATTCATTGGTACTAACCAAATCTTTAATAGAGCCCTACAACCCTGATTTTATTGTAAATACTTTTAAAACCGATGACAAAGGAAATTATATGGGGCAAACAACGGGTGTTGTAAAAACCATGGTTGATAAATCTGTAAAAGATTTTACCCATATTGTATTATTTGATGAGGTAGGAAAAGTAATATTGATGGCTAGCGCCGGCAAATAACTATTCTTTCAGCCTGGCAATAAGCCCTTTTTATTTATTTGTAACAGATATCTAAAAAGGGCTTTCTATTATTCCCCATGCAGGTTCTTTAATAACCTGAAGTAATTGCCGATCACTTTTAACCCTTTACATTTCCTCATTATTAAGATGAGCTTTGTATCCACAAAACAAAGACAACATCATGAAAGAAACAGTACAAGCACCAGCAACTACAAAACCTGCAAAACGATTATTAGACAGGAGTATTACCACAAGAGAAGTTATTTTTTTATTGGCTGTGGTATTTTGTCTGTCTCCTTTAATTACTCCACCAATAGCCCTGTTGATGGGTTTGGTTATTGCACAATTTATCGGACATCCCTACCTGCATCTTAACCATAAGGCAACGCATATTTTGCTGCAGGTTTCTGTAGTGGGTTTAGGGTTTGGCATGAATGTAACCAGTGCGATGAAGGCAGGTAAAGAAGGAATTTTATTTACCATCGTTTCTATTATCGGCACATTGGTGATCGGTTTATTTATGGGGAAATTTTTAAAGATTGAAAAGAAAACGGCTTACCTGATAAGTGCCGGTACCGCTATTTGTGGAGGCAGTGCCATAGCAGCTATTTCCCCCATTATTAAAGCAGAAGAAAAACAAATTTCTGTTGCATTGGGAACCATATTTATTTTAAACTCAATCGCATTGTTCCTTTTCCCGGTTATTGGACATGCCATGAATTTATCTCAAACACAGTTTGGCTTATGGTGTGCCATTGCCATACATGATACCAGTTCTGTAGTTGGTGCAGCAAGTAAGTATGGTACACAGGCTTTGGAAATAGCAACCACTGTAAAATTGGCCAGGGCATTATGGATTATACCAGTGGCCTTTTTATCTACTTTTATTTTTAAGAATAAAGGCGGGAAAATAAAAATCCCTTATTTCATTGGCTTGTTTGTTTTAGCCATGATTGTAAATACCTATCTTCCTTTTGTAACAAAGTACAGTCATTACTTAACTGGTTTTGCCAAAGCTGGTTTAACGCTTACACTCTTCCTTATTGGTTGTGGTTTGTCCCGTAATGTATTGCAGTCAGTGGGTTTTAAGCCATTGATACAGGGCGTAGTGCTGTGGGTGATTATTTCGGCAACGGCATTATGGGCTGTAACTTTTTTGGCGCACTAAATTATTTTTCATTTATAAAAACTTATACAAAATGACAACATCAATTGGAATTACAGAACAAAACAGGCAGGCAGTTGCAACCGCTTTATCTATTCTTTTGGCAGACGAGTTTGTACTGTATACCAAAACAAGGAATGCACACTGGAACGTAGAAGGGCCCGATTTTCATGACAAGCATATTTTTTTTGAAGGCCAATATCAGCAACTGGACGAGATAGTGGATAGTGTTGCAGAACGCATCCGTGCTTTGGGGCATTATGCACCAGGAACACTTAGTAGTTTTTTAAAGCTTACACATTTAACCGAACAGTCGGACCAGCCCAATAGCAGCAAAGGTTTTGTAAAAGACCTGTTGGAAGAACATGAAAGTATTATCATTTTTATAAAAAAAATATTGCTGATTTTAATGATAAGTATAATGATGCAGGCAGCAGCGATTTCATAACCGGTCTTATAAAAGAACATGAAAAAATGGCCTGGATGCTACGGGCTTCATTAAATAAATAATCAACAGTTATCACAACTCACCACACAAAATTTCAAAAAATGAAGACAAAATATATAAACAGCATTATGGCAATAATATTAATTGCCATTAGTGTATGTATTGAATAATGATTTAAGCATAAGCATTGGAAGCATTGCAGAAAATAAAATCATCAGGCAAATAACTGCTATGAAATAATGATGCCTTATTACTTCTGGTTATCTCCCATAAAGCCTTATGATTTCTCTGCGGTCAATATCGTTTCTACCTTTGAATTGTCAAAAAGAAATTGTATTTATCAAATAAAAAATCAAATAGAATGACAACAATTCAAACGGCAGCTACACCCCAAACAGAGGTGCCTGCCAATGCACCAGCAATAAAAAAAGCACCACTTACTGTTTTAAAAAAGAGATGGATAGACAATGATATTATATTAAATATGGGTGTTCGTGAAAGCTGGATTCGTGGAGCTCTTGTGCTCTTTATTCCATGGCCATTATTGGCAATTAATCCAACTTTATTGGTGTATGCAACACCGGTTATGGCTTATTTGTTAATTACTGCCCTTATACATTTTTGTTTTATTAAGTACGCCTGGCAACACTGGATATTGAAAACAAAAACGCCTGCGGTCTGCGATTTTGCAAAAGAAATGGATATACCTGTAGATTCTATTTAGCATAAGATTAAAACACATTTTTTATGAAAGAATATCGGTTACCTTTTATGCTATTTCTCATCATCAGCATTGTAATATGCAGTGAAAGTATTTCTAATTATAAAGTAAGAAAACAGCAGGATAAAGTTTTTGCTCAATATTTGGCAGCAGAACCTGTGGACACAGTTTGGCGGGGATGGAATAAAGACCAGATACCAACTTACAGTGATAGCGGCAAATTAATTTGGTATGGCCATGAACTCATTGCCAATACTTCTTATTACCTGGGGC
>JAYUBR010001134.1:0-11825 GCA_043740775.1 Ferruginibacter sp.
ATCGCTGAGATCGGTTTTATGCCGGAAGCATTGTCAACCAGGCCGCAACCTTACCAGCATCATTGGAAGCCTGGGGTTCCGTATGATTTTATTTATACCGGCTGGGCCTACCCGCCAACCGACTATAAAAAATGGGGACAACTGGTATATGAATGGGTGAAGCATTGCAACGTTCGATATGGCGTAAAGGAAGTACAAAGCTGGGTGTGGGAAGTATGGAACGAGCCCAATATTGGTTACTGGAAAGGCACAATGGAAGAGTATTTTATGTTGTATGATTATACAGCCGATGCGGTAAAAAAGGCGTCTCCCCAATCGAAGATTGGAGGACCCACAAGTACCGGCCCCCGGTGGGATAAAGCAGGCGATTTTTTAAAAGCATTTTTGCAACATTGTGTAGATGGAAAAAATGCAGCAACAGGAAAAGTTGGTGCGCCGCTGGATTACATTTCGTTTCATGCCAAAGGCAGTCCATCATTGGTCAACAAACAGGTGCGCATGAACATGGCAGTGCAGTTGCAGGATGTAGCAAGAGGCTTTGAAATCATCAGTGCATTTGCTACGTTAAAAAAATTACCAGTTATCATTGGTGAGTTTGATCCGGAAGGTTGTGCGGCATGCTCTGTACAATTCAATCCGCAGAATGCTTATCGCAACGGAACCATGTACAGCAGTTATACGGCCGCTTCGTATGCGCAGTTGTATGCGTTGGCAAACAAAGACAATATCAATTTGCAGGGAGCCGTAAGCTGGTCGTTTGAATTTGAAGATCAGCCATGGTTTGCGGGCTTTCGTGACCTTGCAACCAATGGCGTTGATAAACCGGTACTGAATGTGTTTCGCATGTTGGGTATGATGAAGGGACAGATGCTGGAGGTAAATAATCCGGCAACTTTGTCATTGCAGCAAATTGTTGATAGCAGCGTACATGGAAACAGGCCTTATGTAAATGCGCTTGCTACTTTAGACACAAACAAATTGTACATTATGCTTTGGAACTACCATGATGATGACAGTAAAAAACAGACGGAGCGTATCAGCCTGGCATTAGAAAATTTACCAGCTTCCAAAGTAACTGTAAACAGTTATTTAATTGATGAAACTCATAGCAATGCATATACAGTTTGGAAGCAATTGGGATCACCACAATTCGTTTCTGATGACCAGTTTAAAGCGCTTGAAAAAGCAGGAAAACTACAGCAGGACGGTAATGCAAAGATTGTAACTGTGCTGAATGGCAACGCAGTTTATTCATTGGCTTTGGCAGGACAGGGCGTTGAACTGCTAAAAATTAGCTGGTAAATATTTCATTCACGGAAAAAGAAATTAAGTGATTTTTTTTGCACAAAATTTTATTAAAAAACAAATAGTTAAAAGAAGAATTACTGAAACATAAACAAACTTTATTTATAAGATGAATATAACAGCACCCGCATTTTTATTTGATTTAAATGGAACTGTAATTGATGATATGCATTACCACGCCGAAGCGTGGTATGATATTTTGAACAATGACCTGGAAGCCGGATTAACATGGGAAGAGGTGAAAGTGCAGATGTATGGAAAAAATGATGAATTGCTGGTGCGCATTTTTGGGGATAATCATTTTACGCAGGAACGCATCAACGAATTATCCATCGAAAAAGAAAAACGTTACCAGAAAGCATACCTGCCAAAACTGGCATTAATAGCCGGGCTAAAAGAATTTTTAGAAAATGCAAAAGCCGCCGGCATTAAGATGGCTATTGGTTCTGCGGCCATTCCATTCAATATAGATTTTGTGTTAGACAATCTTCAACTGCGGGAATATTTTCTGGTGGTGGTAAGTGCTGCTGATGTAACCATCAGCAAACCTTACCCGGATACTTTTTTACAATGCGCCACTGCACTGGGTGTAGCGCCTGAAAACTGCATCGTTTTTGAAGACGCACCCAAAGGCGTAGAAAGTGCGCTGAATGCAGGTATGCGCACTTTTGTGCTCACTACTACACATCCTAAAGAGGATTTTAAACAGTACAGCAATGTAATTGGGTATGGTGCTGATTACAATGGGCTGTTTATTAATTGATAATTAAAAATTAATAATTAATAATTTTTTCAGTCCATAAGTTTAAACTCCGCACGCAATAGTTGCATTTTTTGCTTGTAATTTAAACGACACTTATTTTCCTCGTATTACTCCAATGTGAAAGTATTTTTATTTTTTATTTTTGAATTTTTTATTTGCAAAAACGTTCATCAACTCCTGTTTCCATTCATCACAACTTCGCTTAAGCAGCATAACCACTCATCTTTTTAAATGGGCGGTTCATCCCAAAAGCCTTCTATTGCTGTAACCTTTTTAATTGTTTTGCGTTCAATCAACTCAGTCAAATCAATCAAAACTTATTATAATGAAAAAATTATTTTTTACATTATTAGCAGCCATGCTGTTGCTAATTGTATCGCCAGCTATGGCGCAAACAGGAGCAAAAATTACGGGCAAAGTAATGGATAATAATAACAAACCATTGCAGTCAGTTACGGTATCACTTTTACATTCTAAAGATAGCAGCCTCGTAAAAGCCGCTGTAAGTACCGCTGATGGTGGCTTTGAGTTTACCCCCAAAAATGACGGCAGTTATTTAATCGGCTATGCTGTGGTAGGATTCGAAAATAAATACAGCGATTCTTTTTATGTAAAAAGGGGAGAGGGCTATGCTGTTAAAAATATAAAGTTAAATACAGTCACCAATAAATTACAGGGCGTTACTGTAGTTGCTAAAAAGCCGATGATAGAAATTCGTGCAGACAAAACTGTTTTTAATGTTGAAGCAAGTATCAACGCAACCGGAAGCAATGCGTTGGAACTGTTACAGAAAAGCCCGGGCATGCAGGTAGATAACAATGACAATATCAGCATGAAAGGGAAGACCGGTGTTAAGGTATATGTTGATGGAAAGATGATGCAATTAGATACAAAAGATCTGGCGGCTTATTTAAAAAGCATCAACAGCAATGATGTGGAAGCGATAGAAATGATCAGCAACCCCAGTGCAAAATATGATGCCAGTGGCAATGCAGGCATTGTAAATATCCGGTTAAAAAAGAATAAAAAATTTGGCACCAATGGCAGCGCCAACCTAGGTTTTGTGCAAGGCATTACCCCTAAGGGCAATGGCTCTTTAAATTTAAATTACCGCGATAAAAAGATAAACCTGTTCAGTAATATTGGTGTCAACATCGGGCAGTATCAAAATCCGCTCAAATTATACCGGATACAAAAAGACACAGCTTATAACCAGGTAAGTATCAATCAAAACAAAAATAAAAACATCAATATAAAAGCAGGGGCAGATTATTTTATTGATAATAAAAATACCATCGGCGTTTTGGCTACTATTAATTTGGGGGATAATGAATGGTCAAGTACAACTAATACACCTATTTATTATAATCCCACCGGCAAGTTTGTAAAAAATCTGCAGGCATTCAACACTGTTCCCGGAAACCGCACCAATGCTAACTTTAACCTTAACTACCGGTATGCCGACACCAGTGGAACAGAAATAAATTTTGATTCAGATTACGGACTTTTCAGGGGGCGTGGAAATAGTTATCAGCCCAATTATTATTATAACAATACCAGCGATTTAATTTACAGTGTCATTTACAGGAACTCTACACCAACCGACATTGATATTTATACAGCCAAGCTGGATATAGAGCAAAACCTAGGTAAAGGGAAACTGAGCTATGGTGCCAAAACTTCTTTTGTAACAACAAAAAATGCGTTTGATTTTTTTAATGATAATGCTAACGGTGAGCCTGTAAAAGTATTGAGCAAAAGCAACAGGTTTAAGTACAAGGAAAATGTAAATGCAGCCTATGCTAATTATCAGCAGCAGCTAAATCCCAAATGGAGTATACAAACGGGATTGAGGATGGAGCAAACAAATAGTGAAGGAGATCTTACAAGAGAGGATGGAATTGTGCAACCCGATAATGCGGTGAAAAGGAGTTATGTTAACCTTTTTCCAAGTGCGGCCCTTACCTGGAACCTGCATAAAAACCATACGCTCAACCTTACTTACAGCCGTAGAATTGACCGCCCAACTTACCAGGATCTGAACCCCTTTGAAAACAAACTGGATGAACTGACGTATGAAAAAGGCAATGCATTTCTTCGACCTCAGTACACAGATAATATTGAGTTAACGCATACTTTTATGGGCATCATCAATACAACGGTTGGGTACAGTCATGTAAAAGATTACGCCACCCAGGTAACCGATACCACCAACAATGCTACTTATGTACAGCAACAAAATCTTGCTACGCAAAATATTATAAACATTAGTATCGGCTCATCTTTGCCCATCAATAAATGGTGGAGCGGATATGCCAATATCTGGTACAATTACCAGATGTTTGATGGCGCTATTGGCACCAAGGCTTTAAAAGTAAACATACCTGGCTATGGTGCTTACATTCAGCAAAGTTTTATTTTGGGTAAGGATTATACTGCAGAAATCAGTGGCTGGTACAATGGGCCAGGCATATGGGCGGCAACGTGGAAAACCAAACCGCAAGGTGGCGTAGATATAGGGTTACAAAAATTATTGTTACAAAAAAAAGCTACGGTTAAAATTTCTGCAACAGATATTTTTCATACTTCAGCCTGGAAAGCCACGAGTGATTTTGGCGGACTTAAAATCAATGCAGCCGGCTCGTGGGAGAGCCAGACATTTCGCATAAATTTCAGTTATCGTTTTGGCAGCAGCCAGATAAAAAGTTCAAGAGACAGAAAAACCGGATTGGATAGTGAATCAAAAAGAATCAAATAATCCGCAGTCCGTCAACCTATAAAACTGCTCAGTCATATTACCAACAAATCCCTGAAAGGGGATTTTGTTTTGTGTAATAAATAAAAATGTATTGACCCCGGCAATTACAGCTATGTGAATCTTCACAGGCGTCGCCCTCTTGTACAATTTAATTTCTATTGAGCTTTTATTATGTTTTGCAATTTGATTATGTATTGCACCCCACGCCACGGTTTGGTTCTACAGGGTTCAATTCAAACATCTCGTCACATCATTAACCATTGCCAAACAACAGAAATCATCGCATCGAAAGAAATCAGCCATAAGACATCAGCCATCCGATATCATTTGTACTCGTATTCAAAATAACCCAGCAAATCATTTTCTTTTGAAAAACATTTTTCAATAATCTTCACACCATCATTGTACACATATTTCCAGGTATAGTAATTGCGGTTTACGCCTTCATCTACAGCAACCATTTGTGTTACCTGGTTGCTGCTGTTATATTCAAAAGTAAAATCGGGCATCAGCTTGCCCAGCACTACATTAAATTTTACAATGTCCGTCAACCTGTTTTTATCATCGTAGTAATAGTAATAATGATGGCCATTTTTCCCCGGTTCTATTTCATCTGTAACATTTCCATGTTCATCCAGCACAAAGTCTATCAGTACAGAATCTTTATTATTTTTTATCCGCAGCATTTGTACTGGCCCTCTTTTATCGTTGTATTTGTATTGGTGTTCTTCTTTTAATGCCGTAGTAAAATCTTCATCAGCAGAATGTGAATTGGAAACAATGCTTGTAATATCACCACCCGCATTGTAATTATAAAACGAAGTAGACACTGTAAGATCAGAACTGTCAGTTGACTGAATCAGCAGCCCCTGCTCATTGTAATAAGAAGTAAGCAATGCCTTGCCGGTTGTATAACTCCTGGTATAGGTTTCCATACGGCGAAAATTTTTACTGATTTGTTTTTCACAAAAAAAGCCTTCGCTCGGGGTCTTATCGCCTTCAAAACTATGTACTATAATAGTCCTGATTTTTTGTTGCTGCAACACCGATTTTTCTGCCTGAGCCTGTTTATTGCTCACTAGGTCTTTGTAGTAATACTGGGCCATTGTATAGGGAGCAGTTGCAGCCATCAGCAAAAAAATAAACCCTGCTTTTTTGATCATGTATTGAATTTAGGAGCGTAAAAGTAAGCTATTAATTTTTTTTAATCCCGTGCTTATTTGCATCATACTATTTCACCATTCTTTTTTTGAGTATTTTTAACAAAATTTATTGGCGTTGGCGGTTTAGTTTAAACAACAACAGCAATTTTATTTTAATGATAGGTTTATTTTAATACAGGTTTCATTTATTGTAATGCCTGTTTTTTTCAGTTTATTTTATTTAATGTATGCAGTATAATTCCGCTTTTGAAAGATTGGTAAATATCATGAATGATTTAAGGGAAAAATGTCCCTGGGATAAAAAGCAAACCATTCAAACCCTTCGCCAGCTTACCATTGAAGAAACATACGAATTGACAGATGCAATTACAGACAACGACTGGAAAGGTATAAAAGAAGAATTGGGCGATCTATTATTGCACATAGTTTTTTATGCAAAAATTGGTACAGAGCAAAACCAGTTTACGCTGGATGAGGTAATTAATGGTATTTGCGAAAAACTGATTTTCAGGCATCCGCATATTTATGGCGATGTGTTGGTAAATGATGAAGAAGACGTAAAGCGCAATTGGGAAAAGCTAAAATTAAAAGAGGGAAAGGCATCTGTTTTAAGCGGGGTACCCAAAACTTTACCCGCCACTATTAAGGCAATGCGGCTACAGGAAAAAGCCAAACAGGTTGGCTTTGAGTGGGAAAATAAAGAGCAGGTTTGGGAAAAGGTAGAAGAAGAAAAAGAAGAGTTGTTTGAAGCCATCGCATCGGGTAACAGGGAGGATATGGAAGATGAACTGGGCGATGTTTTTTTCTCGCTGATAAACTTTGCAAGGTTTTTGCAGTTAGATGCAGAGAATGCCCTTGAACGGACCAATAAAAAATTTATACAACGCTTTACCAAAATGGAAGAAGAAGCCACCAGCACCGGAAAAGCCCTGCAGGACATGAGTTTGGAAGAGATGGATGCTATCTGGAATAAAATGAAAAAACAATAACTATTATTTTTACCGCTGCAATTGCAGTAAACCAACCATTAATTGCAAAAGGGAAACTCTTTTAAAAACCGCTTATTAAGAAATAGCTACCTGCTGGTAACTGCTGCATGGCTCTTAACTATATCTTTTATCATTGATAATTATTGGTCGGGCAGTGCTTCGCCTGAAGCATTTCAAAAAAACATTGGTAAATATATTGCCAAACAGGAAAAAGACTTTGACGCCTTTACTCAGGATACTTCTGCCATTCAAAAGCTTGCCTACAAAAATTACAACGAAATTTTACTGCAGCATTTAGAAGCAAAAAAATATTTTTTATTTGTATTGTCAAAAGATAGCAGTGATAAATATAACCTGCTTTTCTGGAGTACACAGGTAATAGATCCCACCATACAGATGTATAATATGCAGGGCCAAAGTGGGTTTATACAATTTTCCAATGGCTATTATGTATGGAGAAAACATATTTCAGATAAACTCACTACCCTTGCTTTGATACCTGTAAAATGGAATTATGTCATCACCAATGAATACCTTGTTAATTCATTTGCTATTGAAAACCAGTTGGGAAATAATTATAGCATTTCAGATCAGCCAAACAGCACTTCCATTAAAAGTAAAGAAGGAGTTTTTCTTTTTTCACTTGTACAAAATACAGAAATAACCACACCTCAAAATACTTTACTGGCTTCAGTTTTCAGGTTGCTGGCGGCATTGGTTCTTCTTTTAATGGCTCACCTGATGGCTACTTATCTTGTAAAAAGAAATTTTTATAAAGGGGCTGTGTTTTTATCAGTTTTTATCTTTGTTGTACGAACAGCAAGTTATTTTTTACCCATCCCCTTAAACCTGCGGCAGTTTGAATTGTTTGACCCTTCCATTTATGGCAGTAATGCGGTGCTACGTTCATTGGGCGATTTACTTATCAATGCGCTACTATTTATATGGGTGATTCTTTTTGTGAGATTTTACATACAGGAAAAAAACATCAGCATAAAAACAGAACAACCTGTTGTAAAATGGATGGCTATTATTTTCGGTGTTGCTTCACTGCTTGGAAGTACGCTGGTGTGCGGGCACATTATTTTTTCCATGGTTGCCGATTCTCAGATTTCATTTGATGTGATCAATTTTTTTACGCTGAACATTTATAGTGTTGTTGGATTTGTTGTGCTGGGTTGTGTTTCCATTGGGTATTTCTTTTTATCGCAGGTAATTATTTATTTATTACAACCGCTGCTGCCCAAAAATATATTGGTAATGTTAGTGTATGTTACCGTTATTGGCCTTGCAGTTTTAACCTTTCGTACCAGCCACCCAAATATCATTTTTGAATTGTACCTGTTGATATGGTTATTGATTTACCTGGTGCTGCTGAATAATGACTACTTGTTTTTGCTGGCTTCACAAATCATCTCATCCAGGTTTATTTTTTGGCTGTTCTTTTTTTCTTTGTCTATCGCATCCATTATCATTGTTGAAAATGATAAAAAGGAAGTGGAACAAAGAAAATATTTTGCAGAAACCCTTGCTCAAAAAGCCGACCCTGCAAGCGAACACCTGATGAACACTGTGCTAACTGATTTCAGAAATGAAGCATTGGCACCATTGTTTGAATCATTTAAAAATGCGGCTACTAACCGTTCTATAAAGGATAGCCTGTTGAATGGCAATTTTATCGGCTACTTAAATAAATACGATACACACATTTTTACTTTTGATGACCGGGAAAGACCCCTGTACAACCAGGATTCTTCTAATTTTAATACGCTCACCACCATATTAAAAACACAGGGTAAATCTACGGCAATCCCTAATCTGTTTTATTACGATGTGTCATACGACCGCTTTACTTACATCAGCAAAATAGATATTACAGATACTGCCAAAAGGTTATTGGGGTATGTTTTTATTTTAGCTACTCCCAAAAATTATAAAACAGACGCATTATATCCGGAATTATTTTTAAGAGGCTATAATAATTCTATTGAAAATTCGCAGATTTATTCCTACGCTATTTATAATAAGCTTCAACTGGTTAATAACCACAATGATTATGCTTTTCCCTGGCAGTTAACACCAGATCAGATACCAAAATCAGATTTTGAAACCTTCCGGAGAAAAGGCTATTACGAATTGTGGTACAAGGCCGGTGCCGATAAAGTGGTAATCATTGCCAAGGAAGATAATTTTTTTATAGAATCCATTACTTTATTCAGTTATCTTTTTTGCGCCTTCTTATTTGTAACGGGTATTTTTTGGTTTTTCAATGCCGTTGTCCGTTCCCGTTTAAAGTGGAACAAAATGCGTACCCACTGGCAAATGAGCATCCGTAAGCAGGTACACGCCACCATTATTTTTATAAGCCTGCTTTCGTTTATTGTGGTGGGTGTTGCCACGATATTGTTTTTTATAAACCGATACCACAATAATAACCGTGAAAAATTAAGCCGTACCATTCATGTGATGCAAAATGAAGTACGTAATTCTATCAGCGACCTGATTATGTTTGATGACGTGATAAAAATATCTGATGATGCTTTTAAGTCCAGTCTTGAAAAAACAATTGCACGAATATCCGAAGTGCATGCCGTAGATGTAAATATTTACGATCTAAATGGCGATCTTAAAGTGTCCTCACTTCCGTTACCTTACAACAAAGGGATTGTGAGCAGCAAAATGGACCCGATGGCTTACTATCATCTGCACCAGTTAAAAGAAATTCAGTTTTTTAAAGAAGAAGCTATTGGAAGCTTATCTTACCTCAGCAACTATGTTCCCGTAATTGATGAAACCGGTAAAGAATATGTGTATCTGAATATTCCTTACTTCACCTCGCAATCAAAACTGCGCCAGGAAATATCCAATTTTTTAGTAGCCATTATTAATCTTAATGCCTTTATATTTTTAATTGCCGGTATCGTTGCCTTTTTTATCACCAATCGTATTACCCGTTCTTTTTCTTTTATCAGTAATAAAATGAAAGAGGTAAACCTGGGCAAAGAAAATGCGGCCATTCGCTGGAAAAGAAATGATGAAATAGGCGAGCTGGTAAAAGAATATAACAAGATGGTAGCTAAATTGAATAGTAGTGCTGCGGCACTGGCTAAAAGTGAAAGGGAAGGGGCGTGGAGAGAAATGGCGAGACAGGTAGCGCATGAAATAAAAAACCCGCTTACACCAATGAAACTTAGTTTGCAATACCTGCAAAAAGCAATTGACAATAATGCCGGCAACATCAATGCGTTGAGCAGAAGCGTGGCCACTACACTGGTAGAGCAGATAGATCATCTGAGCCAGATAGCCGGGCAGTTTTCGCAGTTTGCAAACATTGGTAATCCCAGAAATGAAATTTTTGATTTGAATGAATCGCTGAAGATGACCATTCAATTGCATTCGCTGGAAGAAAACGTGGAACTGGAATGGAAGCCGGTAAGTGAAACAGTAATGATCAATGCAGATAAAACACATATCAACAGGCTGTTCACCAACCTTATTCAAAATGCCATGCAGGCCGTACCTGATAATAGAAGTGCGCATATTCAAATTAATGAAACGCTGGAGCATGGCAGTATACTGGTAACCATCAAAGACAATGGCAACGGCATTCCGCAAGAGATGCGTTCAAAAATATTTACCCCCAATTTCACTACAAAAACTTCCGGCACAGGCCTGGGACTGGCCATGTGTAAAGGTATTGTAGAACAAAGCAAAGGCGATATATGGTTTGAAACCAGAGAAGGTGAGGGGACTATGTTTTATGTAAAACTTCCGGTGGTAATGAGGAATTAAAAATTAAAAATTATTAATTAAAGAAGCTCTTCGCTTCGCTAAAAAAGCCTCCAGTTGTTTCAATCCAAAACTGCTTAAATTATTTTCTTTAGTCACCATTGCTTTCTGCGCAGATAGTACTCCATACTTTATATCATCAAAACCATCCAGCGAGTGCGCATCAGGATCAATAGAGATCAATACATTTTTTTCCAGCGCATACTCAATATGCCGCCAGTCTATATCCAGGCGGCTGGGATGCGCATTCAGCTCTACTACCACATTGTTGGCGGCACAGGCATCAATAATTTTTTTATGGTCAACAGGGTAGCCCTTACGGCTTAATAACAACCTGCCGGTCATGTGGCCTAAAATAGTAGTGTAAGGATTTTCAATTGCATTGATCAAACGCATCATGGCTTTTTCTTCGCTCATTTTTAAATTGGAATGTACAGAGGCGATCACCAGGTCGAAAGTAGATAAGATTGCATTGCTGTAATCAAGGCTGCCATCATTTAAAATATCACTTTCAATGCTTTTAAAAATTTTAAACGGTGCCAGTTGCTCATTCAATTGATCAATATACAAATGTTGTTCTTTAATCCTGTCTTCCTGTAGCCCGTTGGCATAAAAAGCACTCTTGCTGTGGTCGCTGATTACCAGGTATTCAAAACCCTTGTTAATGGCCGCTTTTGCCATCTCTTCAATTGTATAACTACCATCACTCCAGTTGCTGTGGCTGTGTATAATTCCTTTGATATCATTTACCCGCAATAATGGAGGCAGCGGCCCATGTTTTGCTTTATCAATAACAGTAATAAATTCCCGCTGAAAGGGAGGTATAAAATTCAATCCGGTACTTGTAAAAATGGCCTCTTCATTTTCGCAGGTTGCATAGTCAACCGATGAGTATTTTTGTGTAAATGCAGAAGCAAATTCTTCGCTGCAATTCTTTAAAAATACCTGCTGCATAAATGACGTTGCATCACAACCATGCAAACGTATTTTTATGCCAATAGCAGCCCTGTATAAAAGATCGTGTTGGTTCTTTTCTATCAATTCAAAATCTGTAACAG
>JAYUBR010001135.1:0-3693 GCA_043740775.1 Ferruginibacter sp.
GGGCGTAATTATTGTTCATGTGCCATCGCTGAATGAGCGGCGGGAAGATGTGCCGTTTTTAGTGGACTATTATCTTGAAAAGATTGCGGATGAATACGGTCAGCCTAAAAAAATAATTGATAAAAATGCCCAGGATATGTTAACCAATTATAACTGGACGGGTAATATCAGGGAGTTAAGAAATGTTGTGGAACGGCTCATTATTTTATCTGGCAAAAATATTACAGCAGATGATGTAACTAGCTATGTGTTACCCAAATAATAATCACCTATGAAAAAAATTTATTGCATCAGTGGCCTGGGAGCAGATGAAAGGGCTTTTGGCCGTTTGCAAATTAAAGGTCATACCATTGTTGCGCTGCCTTGGTTAATGCCCAACCACAATGAAACCATAGCCCAATATGCCAAAAGAATGAGTGCAGATATAAAAGACGAAAACCCAATATTGATGGGGCTTTCCTTTGGTGGAATGATGTGTATTGAAATAGCCAAAGTAATCAATGCAAAGAAGGTAATTCTTATTTCAAGTATTAAATCGGGGGATGAATTACCGGCCTGGTTAAAGCGCTCCGGACAGTTACGTTTAAACAGGCTGTTTCCCATGCGTTCTTTTAAAATTATGGAACCTATACAAAATATTTTTTTAGGCGCTATTGGTAAAGATGAAAAAGATATGGCAAGGTCTTACCGTAAAAATGTGCCACAACTATATACCGATTGGGCCATCAATGAAGTGCTGCACTGGCGCAATACCTGGCAACCGCCAACACTGTTTCATATTCATGGCGATAATGATAAAATGTTTCCAATTAAATATGTTTCTCCTACACATGTTGTAAAACGTGGTGGTCATTTTATGATAATGAACAAAGCGGAGGAAGTAAGTGCAGCGATTAATGAAATTATTTAGAAACTGATTGTACAATTTATATACTTTTTAAATACAGCGGTAACATAAAGCCGAAAGCCAAAGCTGACCTGGATTATGTGGTACAAGAGTGCGACGCCAATGAAGTGCCACAATGCTTCTTGGCCCGGACAATATTTATTTTACTTTGTTATTTTCCAAAAGATATTTGTTTGTTAAGTGATTGATTTTACTGTTAAACATTTGAAAACATTTTTTATATAAAACTGTAATGCAAACTTAATTATGGTATTTTTGGCCCTGATAAAATTTTACTTATGAGTATTGGCTGGATTATTTTTATTGTTGCCGCCCTTGGGTGGCATATTGGTTTATATGGCATGTTTAAAAAAGCGGGTATCGAACCCTGGAAAGCACTGGTGCCATTTTACAATACCTGGTGCATAGTGCAAAAAATGAAACTGCATAAAGTATGGTTTTTTTTACAGTTTATTCCTATCGCCGGTCAGTTCATTACCATCTGGATAACCATAAAATTTGTAGAGCATTTTGGCCGCTTTGGTTTCTGGCAACATGGTGCAACTGTATTGCTTCCGTTCATTTATTTTCCATACCTCGGCTTTAGCAAAAATGAAAAATACGCCGGGGAACTGGTAGTAAAAAATTATAAAAAAACCGCTGCAAGAGAATGGATTGATGCAGCAGCTTTTGCAGTGGTAGCAGCAACCATCATACGTACTTTTGTTTTTGAAGCCTATACCATTCCAACACCTTCGGAAGAAAAAACTTTGCTGGTAAACGACTTTTTATTTGTAAGCAAATGGACTTACGGCCCACGAATTCCCAACACACCCCTTGCTATGCCATTTGTGCATCATACCTTGCCTTTTGGCAGCGCAAAAAGTTATGTGGAATGGATACATATTCCTTACACCCGCTGGTTTGCAAGCCCGGTGCAACGCAACGACGCAGTGGTGTTTAATTTTCCTACAAACGATACACTCATTAACGATCCTGTTGTAGATGGGCAACAACAGTTCGGTTCTCAAACCACCTATTACCAGGAGATAAGGGATGAGATGAACCAGGGGCATATTACAGAACAAAAAGCCAGGGATGAGGTATGGAATAAATACGGCGATATGATCATTACAAGGCCGGTAGATAAAAGAGAAAATTTTATAAAACGTTGTGTGGGTATTGCAGGCGATACAATACAGGTTATCAACGGGGCTTTGATGATTAATGGTAAACCACAGGATTTTTTTCCACAATCACAACGTTATTATAAAATAACAACTCCACCAAACTCACCCGCATTGGATAATAAAGAAAATGCGGAAGAGGTACTTGCACCAATGGGCATACATGTACGTTTTGAACAAAGGGATGTTCAACAGTTTGGCAACAACATGTATCTTGTAAATATTACCAATGAAGAAAAGGTACATTTAAAAATAACGGCTGGTTATACGGTTACAGATTTTATGTATCCGGTTGAAAACAAATTGTTTCCTTATTATGATACAGCCAAACAATGGAGTGCAGATAATTACGGCCCGTTGTATATTCCAAAAAAGGGCGCAACCATTGAGTTAACGGCGGATAATTACATTCGTTACGAACGTTGCATAAGAACCTACGAAAACAATGAACTGGAAAATAAAGCCGGTAAATTTTTTGTAAATGGAAAGGAAGCTACCAGCTATACTTTTAAAATGAATTACTATTGGCTGATGGGGGATAACCGCCACAACTCATTAGATAGCCGGTATTGGGGCTTTGTACCCGAAGATCATGTAGTGGGTAAAGCTTCATTGATATGGTTTAGCTGGGAGAACGGACCAAGGTGGAAACGCCTTTTTAAATGGATAAAATAATTGAAAGATCATAGCAATTAATTTATAATTTCGAAAAAGATCGTCCTCCTTATAGCAATGTAAGGAGGATTTTTTTATCGAATATTTTATTAAAAAAGTGTCAGAAAAAAAATGATTTCATGATAAAAAAAGAAATTCCTCTTGCAGTGGAAATATATGCTTCGGCAGAAGAATTGAAAAGCAGCGATGCAGCTTTACTTGCAAAAGCAAGGGCCATTACCACACAGGCTTATGCACCCTATAGCAACTTTAATGTTGGAGCTGCAGCGACGCTTACAGATGGTACAACAGTAACCGCTACCAACCAGGAAAATGCTTCTTATCCGGTGGGTATTTGTGCAGAAAGGGTATTGCTGTCTGCGGTAGCTTCGCAATTTACGGGTATGGGAATTATTACCATGGCCATCAGTTATCACAATATCAATGGCGAGAGTAATACGCCAATATCTCCCTGTGGTATATGCAGGCAAAGCCTTGCTGAATACGAAGAACGTACGCATCAGCCTATCCGGTTAATTTTAAGTGGTATGGAAGGAGAAGTGTACATCATTGAAAAAGCACAGCAGTTATTGCCCTTAACTTTTTCAGCAGTTAGTATTAAATAGAAACGAACATTTTAAAAAAGCATTTGTAATCCATGAGCAATTTTTGCCTCATGTTCCAGCAACCATTGCTTGCGCCATAAGCCGCCACTGTAGCCCGTTAAAGTGCCATTGATTCCAATTACGCGGTGGCAGGGCACCACAATACTCAGTTGATTTTTACCATTGGTACTACCCACTGCACGGATAGCTTTTGTATCGCCGGTTCTTTTAGATAACTCCATATAACTGATGGTTTGGCCAAAAGGAATTTGTGTAAGTGCCAACCATATTTTTTGTTGAAAGGCTGTGCCGTTTTGCTGAATGGGTAAATCAAATTCTTTTCTTGTACCTTCAAAATATT
>JAYUBR010001136.1:0-1017 GCA_043740775.1 Ferruginibacter sp.
ACCGGCAATGCCCAAACCAGCCTCTTTCATTTCTTTCAAATAGCGCTCGATGTAAGTAGCTGCCATTAAGGTTTTATGAAGTAAGCGAATGATCGGGCCCAGCACGATCACAGCCACTGCCAGCAATATTGTCCAGAGTATCTCTACGGGTGACATACTTAAATATTTTTTTGTTTTAGTGCCGCCTGGATAGTCTCTTCCAAATGTTTGTTCACAACTTTTAATCCAGTGCCGGTATTTGACAATGTTTCATTCAGCTTTATAACGTGTACCGGCAGGTGGCCTGTTTCTGTTTCAATGGCGCGAAGACCCAATCTCAACTTAGCCAAAAAACTTCTTCCATCTCCGCCAATGCTTACGAGCAATTTTCTGATTTGTGTCACAATGATGATCAGTGTAAAAACTAAAATCAACACCAGGACTATAGTAAGTAACATTAAAAGAGTATACATGGTTAACTCAGTTTTTTGTGGTCTAATACACAGGCAGGACAACCGGGACAGGACTTTGCATGCTGTTCTATCGCCGCCGATTTCCCTATTATTTTAACAGCTGTAGCATAAATTTTTGAAACGACCTGGTTAGTAACTGTCAAAAAAATGGGAATCTGTATGGTATTGTTTGCCACCAGTTTTCCTTCGATCCAGATTTTTTCTACTCCCGTATTGATTTGCCTGGCCGTGTTGCGAATCAGGATCAGTAAAATAGCAACGACAACGGTCACCACCAGCCCCAGCACAAGGGAAATAACCCACACCGTAGTTATTGTTTCCTTACTAACTTCATCCATATCAATACTTATTATTTGTTTTGTTCAGCTTCATGAAAAGCCTCCGCCACCAATCCCGCACTATTTTCAATTGTTTCTGATTCTGATAAAATATTCAATGCTTTATGATTAGTTTCGAGCAAGCCCCAAATACACAGTGTATTTTCCTTGATCTTTATGACGAGTGAAAGTGCAGCGGTTGCTAATTTTAAAATTCTTCTTGCCGCCATCCAGATCAATAAAAGTAA
>JAYUBR010001137.1:0-1017 GCA_043740775.1 Ferruginibacter sp.
AGAATATCTGCATGATAATGTAAATGAAGAAAGTTCGTAATGTTGATTGATTCAAATTGGCCGGACAGAAAAAAACCGTCCCCTTAAAAGGACGGTTCGCTTAATATTGTTGATACGTTTTATTCAGCGGTTACTTCAAATTCAACTTCAGTTTCGTTGCCGTTACCAAAATCAATTTTTGCTTTAAATGTACCTAATTCTTTTACTTCATCAAGGATAGTGATGCGGCGACGGTCAATTTCGTAGCCTTTTTGTTCTTTAATTGCACGGGCAATCTGAACAGAAGTTACGCTACCGAAAATTTTACCGGTTGTACCTGTCTTGGCACCAATTTTCAATGGTCCGCTGGTTAATGTTGCAATTACGCTGTTGAGTTCTGCTAATAATTTAGCTTCTTTCTTCGCTTGTTGCTTAACTTTTTCTTCTCTTTGTTTCAGGTTACTCGGGCTTGCCTCGATTGCCAATTTAGAAGGGATTAAAAAGTTACGGCCGTAACCATTTTTTACTGTTACCAGTTCGTTGGCACCGCCAAGGTTATTTACATCCTGTATTAATATTACCTGCATGTTGTTTGCATTTTTACCCAATCCACTATAGTGAACTTTCTCCCAGTTATTAACGGGGTTAGGGTGGTGAAAAATTTTATTTCAATAAATCTGTAACGTAAGGAAGAATGGCCATTTGACGGGCTTTCTTCACTGCATCGCTCACTTTACGCTGAAACTTTAAAGAGTTTCCGCTTAAACGGCGGGGCAATAATTTGCCTTGCTCGTTCAGGAATTTTTTTAAGAAATCGGCATCTTTATAATCAATATAATGAATACCCATTTTCTTAAAGCGGCAATATTTCTTTGGACGCTTTTCGGCTTTGATTGCTGTGAGATATTTGATCTCGTTTGGTTTTGCCATGATTATGCTACCGCTTTTTCTGTTGGTGAATATTTACCGCCACTTCTCTTTTTGGTGTTGTAATCGACGGCGTATTTATCGAGTACAGTATACATGTGACGCATCACT
>JAYUBR010001138.1:0-1015 GCA_043740775.1 Ferruginibacter sp.
GTGTTATAAACATTATCTAAAAGTTCTTTAAAACCTTGATCTCTAAGTTCCGTAAGCACATCAAAGGCAGGTTTATTTAGTACCTCTTCCATCTCTCTGCCCCACATTTCAACCATTCCCTGATTTATGGTTTCAATTATGTAATCTTCTCCACGCAATACGCAAATGGCTACCGGTGCCTGCGACACCAGAAGCCGGAACCTTTCTTCACTTTCTTTAATTTTTTTATTTAATAATGCTTGTGAGGTTACTTCAGAGGCAATGATGCCAACGCCGTCTATTTCGCCATTTGCATTTCGTTGTGCTTGCAAAATAAAATTATAATATTGACGCTCCATCTTCCCATGGCGCAGTATGTTTACGGCCGTTTCAACGGCAGTAAATGGTTTTCCAGTTGTATACACATCATGGTAAACTTCCTTGTAGCCCTGTTCTACTAGTTCGGGCAGGAGGTCAAAATAGGGCTTCCCAATAACATCCTTACCCTTACCCCAAATTTCAATAATGGCATCATTAACAGTGGTAATAACCAAGTCCTCACCGTGTAAAACACCAATCGCTATAGGAGAAGAGGCAATCAGGTTGTGGTAACGTTCTTCGCTCGCTTTTATTTGTTTATTAAACACTGCCTGTGGTGTTACCTCAGTCGCTAATATTGCCACACCTTCTATTTCGCCATTTGCATTTCTTTGCGGCTGGTAAACAAAAGTGTAATGCAGTAATTCCAGTTTTCCATTGCGAACAAGACTCGTTGGTTTTTCATAAGCATGAACAGGAGTACCTGTTTTATATACACTTAGTAAAAGCTTGTCAAAACCTTGTTCAATTATTTCGGGCATAACTGAAAATATCGATTTTCCAATAATTTCTTTTCCCTTGCCCCATGAATCTAAAATAGCATCATTGGCAATATCAATAATCATATTTTCTCCTTTAAAGATAGCAATCAATGAAGTGGAGGAATAAATTATTTCATGGTAACGACGTTCACTTTCTTTGATTTTTTCATCGGCTG
>JAYUBR010001139.1:0-3683 GCA_043740775.1 Ferruginibacter sp.
ATTTCAACAGAACAAGAACTTACATGAGCGATGACCAGCGCTTTGCCGCCCGCAGACCTGATGTGCTGGTATTTAAAACCGATACTTTAACAACCGATGTTACAGTTACAGGAAATGTAATTGCAGATATCATGACCAGCATTTCAACAACTGATGCGGATTTTGTAGTGAAGGTGATAGATGTATTCCCTGAATATCTTGGTTACAACGATATAGATATTTATGCAGAAACAGACCCCGTTAATCCTTACCCGATGGGTGGGTATCAAATGTTGGTAAGAGCCGAAATTTTCAGGGGCCGTTACAGAAAAAGTTATGAAAATCCTTCAGCGTTTACTCCCGGCAAAATAGAAGAAATAAAATTTGAATTGCCTTCCATTGCACATAGTTTTAAAAAGGGTCATCGCATTATGGTGCAGGTACAAAGCAGTTGGTTTCCATTGGTTGATCGTAACCCACAACAATTTGTTGATATTTATCATTGTGATGAAAAAGATTTTATAAAGAGCGATATAAAAATTTACCACGATGTCAAACATGCATCAAAAATTATTTTACCTGTTTTGAAATAATATTATTCACAATAATCTATTAAAAATTGTTGCTGCTTAACCGGCAGCAATTTTTATG
Source organism: Ferruginibacter sp. (assembly GCA_043740775.1). Taxonomy (GTDB): domain Bacteria; phylum Bacteroidota; class Bacteroidia; order Chitinophagales; family Chitinophagaceae; genus Ferruginibacter. The sequence goes on from JAYUBR010001139.1 coordinate 631, forward strand.
TATATCAATGCAAAAAATTCATTGTTGAACTTTCATATAGTTCAATAGAAGAATTGATATCTCCCCAACAATACACCTGACTAAATTTATGGCTTTCTGCATTTATCCTGCGCTGTATTCGTTTATCTTCACAATGCAGTTAATACAGCAAAAAAATATGTTGAGATATTATTGGCTGATCAGTTGCCTTGTATATAGTTTGGGCAGCAATGCACAGTTAGCAACAAAGCTTGACAGATTATTACACCTGCAATCTGTGGGCCAGCCTGGTTTTGCCTTATTAGTAGAACAGGATGGGAAGCTGTTGTACAACAACCAGGCAGGACTTGCCAATACAGCCACCAAAGAAAAGATACAAGCCAGCACCAATTTTCGCATGGCATCACTTACCAAACAGTTTACGGCCATGGGTATTTTGTTGCTGGAAAAGGCACATCAGTTATCTGTAAACGATCCTATTGTTAAATACCTCACCGGCATGCCTGCAGGCATTGGTAAACAGATACGGATTAAACATTTGCTTACGCATTCATCCGGCATAATGGATTATGAGGAGCTGATGCCCGCTAAGCAAACAAAACAGTTGCTGGATGCGGATGTATTGCAGTTGTTGCAAAAACATGACAGTACTTATTTTACACCGGGCACCCAATTCCGTTACAGCAATTCGGGGTTTTGTTTGCTGGCACTCATCATTGAAAAAGCTTCGCATCAATCCTATGCGGCCTTTATCAAACAAAAAATATTTTCGCCATTGCATATGGATGCATCTGTGGTGTACGAAGAAAACAAGCATATTGCGCAACGGGCGATGGGTTATGCAAAAGACAATAGTGGCAACACTTTCTTCAGCGATCAGAGTGTAACCAGCGCCACCAGGGGCGATGGCGGCGTGTACACATCCATTACCGGTTACCGTAAATGGATACATGCACTTCAACAAAACAGTTTGCTAAACCTGCCTGCTGTATTGCAGGGCATGCGTTTTGCTGCAGGCGACGTGCCCAATAGTTTTTACAGTGCAGGCTGGTTTTATACAGCCACCGATCCACAGGTTTGGTTTCATTCTGGCAGTACATGTGGGTTTAATAATTATGTTATAACAGTGCCTTCTAAAAAATTTTGCATTGTATTTTTTTCTAACCTGGCAGAGAATGCTACCCTGTTCCGTCATATTCTTGAAATACTTCACCAGTCAGGGTTTGCTGATTACACAGGAATATTTGCATTGCATGAATTAACAAGATGAGAGAAGGAGTTAGCGCTATTTTAATTGATTGAACGATGTAGGTAGGTAATCTGCTGTTATGTTGAAAAGCACTAAAAAAATGCTTAATAAAAAAGAGCATTTAAATGTTGGCCATAATGCCAGCCAACTGTTTATTCAAATACGCCGGTTACCAATGGATAGAGCACAATTGTAAGAACAAATAAAATTCTGCCATCTGCCATTGCTCTGTCTGCGCTCATTATTTTTGTACTAAGGTATTTGTCATCAGTGCAATTCATACAACCCAAAATAATGTCTACGTTTTTAAAATCAATTTTACCGGCCGATTCTGACAATACTATACCGGGGTTAGAGGCATCTCCGGCGCAAAAAGTAAAATTTTTTTCGTTCAATGTTCTCAGTTCAAATACAGGCATACCTGCATGTACCCCGCTTTTTAGCAACCAATCATTTTCTGCAATAAACTTATCGTTGCTTTCCTGGCTTTTTAATTTATGTGTACCGCCGATTAATATATTATCAATGGTACGCCGGTTCAATCCATCTCTCCAGATAAAAATAACCTGCCGTTTGGTATTGATAAACAACACTGAACATTTTACAACATCGTTTCCTGCAAAATAATAGATATCCTTTTTTACATTTTTTTCTCCAAAATAATAAACCAGGTATTCATTAGATGTAAAATCCAGCAAGTCTTCGGCAAAATGTAAGTTCTTGTTTAAAGGAAATATTTTTTTATGAACTGTAATGGAATACCAGTTAACACCTTCTGTTTCTTTAATTGAAGCATCGGCAGTATAATCCTCGTGCTGGTATAAATGCGAAGCAGGAGTAATGGTACTGTCTTTTTCGTATTCACAGTGAAATGAATCCTTTTTTAATGATTGAATAATACCATTGTATTCTGCTGCTAAAGTTGTTTGGTAAGTAAGTGTAAATGTTTCTTTAAGGCTTGATCTCAGCAATCTTCTGCTTACAGAATCTGCCTGCTTTTTTTTACTGTTTTTAATGACAGGATGGTACTCATAAGTTCTAACGATGGTGTCACCCAATGATTCAGTTCCTGAAAACCGATATCTTTTATTCAATAACTGGCTTTCTAATTTGGAAGTTGTTACAGACAACATATCAATTAACCTGTCAGCAGAAAGCTCCTGACCATTGGCTTTGGCGGTAAATAGTATATAAAAAGTTAGAAGTAAAAAAAATTTCATTGTTGGTTCTGCTTGCTGTTGAAATTATAAGTATTGGTATGGATGATGATTATAAGTCAGTTTTATTCACCGGCATTGCAAACGGAAACAATTACATGTTCTAAAAACTATATCAAATAATGTATGTCCGTGCATTTGGCTGACAATATACATCAAAAATATAGCCTTTAATTTGTATACATGCTTTTTTAAAAATATAATATTTTTTTTGTAAAAAAATTAAAAACTATGCAAACCAACCCCAACCCTACACGTTGCATCTCCTATTATGTGGGATATTTTTTGTTACAGACCAAAGATCGTAGCTAAGTTTTAATCAATAAAGGCAAGTCATTGCAACTTCCCTTTATCAAAAATTCACCAATTGTTTTTATAACAATGTTTTTATTTTTTCGATAACTTCTTTAAAATTACTTACGTCTTGCCCACCTGCGGTACCGAGATTTTTTTGACCGCCACCGCCACCTTTTATCAAAGCAGCTACCTGTTCTTTGATGATCTTTGCAGCATCCAGATTTTTTGCAGCCACTACTGTATCCGAAATACCAATAGCTACAAAAGCCTTTCCATCTATATTGCTGCAAAGCACCACCACATGATCGTGC
>JAYUBR010001140.1:0-3673 GCA_043740775.1 Ferruginibacter sp.
GCCTTTCGTTTTATCGGAAAATTTTATCTTTCTGCCGATACCATTAAAGTGGTAATGGATTTGGAAAATGTGTTATTAAAAGCCGGAGCTTCCATCCAACTGGAAGAATTTTCATTGCTGCAGGGAAAAAATATCAACGGGCTTACTGCGGCATTTGCCCATCGCATCAATCATTTTCATCCCCGGTTGCAAAGCAGAATACCCGCAGGCTGGTGTTCCTGGTATTGCTTTGGCCCCGATGTAACGGCGAAAAATATTGATGATCACCTCGCGTACATTAAAAAAAATATTCCGCAGTTAAAATACATACAGTTGGATGATGGCTACCAGCCGAATATGGGCGACTGGCTTGAAACTGGTAATGCATTTGGAAAAAGTATACAAACTGTTTTAAAAGAAATAAAGACCGCTGGTTTTGAACCAGCCATCTGGGTGGCGCCGTTTATCTGCGACAGCAATTCAAGGATTTTAAAAGAGCATACAGACTGGCTGGTGAAAGATTCAACAGGCAAACCCCTGCGAAGTGATAAGGTAACGTTTGGGGGTTGGCGCTTAGCGCCCTGGTATGTACTGGATGCAACCAATCCCGCGGTGCAGCAGCATTTAACCCATGTTTTTAAAACCATGTCGGCGCAATGGGGCTGTACCTATTTTAAACTGGATGCCAACTTCTGGGGTGCTGTTCCCGGTGGTGTTTATTACGATAAAAATGCCACCCGTACTACTGCCTATCGCAGCGGGATGAAAGCGATAGTAAAAGGAGCAGGCAATGCTTTTATCCTCGGGTGCAATCATCCGCTCTGGCCTTCGCTTGGCCTCATCCACGGCTCTCGTAGTTCGAATGATATCAGCAGGGAATGGAATACTTTTTTAACAACGGGTAACGAGAATTTGATGCGGAGCTGGCAAAACGGAAAATTGTGGTGGAATGATCCTGACTGTATTTTACTGACCGGCCAGCTTACACAGAATGAATTTATGTACCATGCATCGTTGCTGTTTTCAACAGGCGGCCTTGTGCTGAGTGGTGATGACCTTACTACAATTACGCCGGAACGGCTGGCAATACTAAAAAAAATGTTGCCGCCACAAAACACAAGTGCCTTGTTTAATCCATCGCTGGATATCGGCTGGATGAAAACTGCAGAGGGAACTTTTTTGATTCTTTTAAACAGAGATGACGGTGAGAAAAAAATTACTGTTCCCTTACCAAACGCTTACAATATAATTAACTACTGGACAGATGAAAAAAAAGGTATTTATAAAAATAAATTGAATGAAACCTTGCCTGCGCATTGTGGGAAGGTTTATAAACTGGTGGCTTTGTAAAAGAGGGTTTTAAAAAAGCTTAATCACGATTGATGCAAATGATAATCTATTTAACTTATAAAATGAAGTTTAAAAAATTCACCCGCAATAAAGGCAAACATACAGTAAAAATGCTGCTGATGCTTTTACTATTTTCATGTAATACTTTTGCCCAATCTCCCTCATCAATAAAAATACCGGATGATCCCGAAAAGGATTTTTTAAACCCGCCGGAAGCTGCAAAGCCGGGTGTGTTATGGATGTGGATGGGTGCTAATATCAGCAAAGCAGGAATTACAAAAGACCTGGAAGCATTGAAGAAAGAAGGTTTCAACAGAACCACTATGTTTAGCCTTGCAGATATTACCACACCCTGGGCCGGGATAATTGGTAAAAGTCCAACGCCTGAAATTATTTCGTGGACAGAGCCCTGGTGGAAATTGGTGCGGTTTGCAGCAGAAGAATCAAAACGCCTGGGCATGGATTTTGGAATGTACAACGGGGCCGGCTATGAAGCAAGCGGAGGCACCTGGATTACGCCTGAATTGTCAATGCAGGAAATTTGCTGGTCACAAAATAAAGTAACTGGTCACAAAAAAGTAACTATACAATTAGCCCGTCCGCAGGTAGATCCCCGTGGCCATACGCCTTATCCAATTTATAATGGAGAGACCGGTTTGGTAGAAATTCCGGAAATCGCCGCAAGAAATACTTTTTATAAAGACGTTGCGGTACTGGCGCTTCCTGCTAACGAAATTATTGCAAAAGAAAGTGTAATTGATCTGACTGGTAAGATGAATATAAATGGTGAAGTGGTGTGGGATGCACCTGCCGGAGACTGGATCATTTATCGTTTTGGCCATACAACCTCCGGCACATTGATACAACCGGCACAATGGAAAGCAACCGGTTTGGAATGTGATAAGATGAACGAAAACGCGGTAGCTTTTCACATCAATCATATCATTGGTGAAATACAAAAACACCTGGGTGATCTCATCGGCACCGGTTTCACCCATGTTCATTTTGACAGTTACGAAGCAGGAGACCCCACCTGGACAGAAAAAATGCCAGAAGAATTTTTAAAGAGAAGAGGGTATAGTATCATTCCATGGCTGGCCACATTTGCAGGACGAAAAATTGGAACTTCACAGGATTCCATCAAATTTAAAAATGATTTTGATGCAACAATTAAAGATCTGTACAGGGATGTATATTTCACTACACTCTCAAAAAAATTAAAAGCAGCTCATCTTACTTTTTTGTGTGAACCTTATGGCGGTCCATGGCGGCAAGACGAGATCATGCCGTTGGTAGCAAAAGTAATGACAGAATTCTGGACACATGGCGGAGCGTACTCGCCTTATGAACTGGAACCAACGGTGGCAGCTTTGCGGAAATCAGGACAGAATTTAATAGAGGCAGAAGCCTTTACCGGCGACCCTGCAGACAGTAAATGGGATGAAACGCCGGCATGGCTGAAGCCCATTGGTGATGCAGCTTTCTGCGCCGGTGTAAACCATATCATCCTACATCGTTTTGTGCAACAGGCATTCGATGATGGCTACCAGCCCGGTGCTACCATGGGCCGCTGGGGTACCCATTTTGACCGCACACAAACCTGGTGGAAACCCGCCAAGGCAATGGTAACCTACTGGCAACGTTGCCAGGCCATGCTGCAGTGGGGAAGTATGGCTAAAAAAGAAGCCGATGATTTTGGAGTATCCCGTACAACGGGTGGTATTGTCGTAAAAAATATTCACCGCCACCAAAACCAAACCGATATTTATTTTGTAGCCAATACGGCACGTGCTGCAGGATCGGCCAACTGCACATTTAAGGTAACCGGCGTTCAGCCTGAATTATGGGATCCTGTTACCGGTATAATGCGCAACCTGTATCAATTTGAAGAACATGACGGGAAAATATCCGTGCCCGTAAATTTTGATGCTGCCCAAAGTTTTTTTTTAGTTTTTCGTAAAAAAGCACTCAACAATTTATCTGTAAAAAACAGCAACTTTCCTGCTTATAAAATGCTTTCTACATTCAAAGGAGCATGGCGTGTTCAGTTTGATACTACATGGGGCGGTCCTGCTAAATCAATAACTTTTTCTGAGTTGACAGATTGGACAGCCAACAGGGAAACCGGTATCAAATATTTTAGCGGTACTGCGGTGTACAGGAAAATGTTTGATGTTGCTGAAGTACAAATTACAAATAAGCAAGGGTCTCTTTATCTTGATTTGGGAGTAGTAAATCATATTGCCCAGGTTAAAATAAATAACAAAGACCTTGGTGTAATCTGGACTGCACCCTGGAGGGTAGAAATTCCGTGGGGGCTGCTAAAAACAACAAATAATCAACT
>JAYUBR010001141.1:0-3671 GCA_043740775.1 Ferruginibacter sp.
GAAACAAAGGAAATCGTTTTGTCGTACAAAAGCTCAGTGATTTCATTTGAATTTGCATCCTTAAATTTTGCGGTTACCGAAAAAAAGAAATACGCCTACATGCTGGAAGGGTTTGATAAAACATGGAACGAGATAGGCACTAACCGCACCGCAACCTATACCAATCTTAACCCAGGAGAGTATATTTTTAAAGTAAAAGGATTAAATAATGAAGGGCAATGGTCGGGCCGTAGCATTTCTGTAAAGCTTACGGTCGTTCCTCCTTTTTGGTTAACCTGGTGGTTTAAAACATTGCTGGTGATAAGCGTTATAAGCGTAGCGATTGCATTTTACAAGTTTCGGATCAATGCTATTAAATCACAAAAAAATAAGCTCGAAAAAAAAGTGCTGGAGCAAACACAGCAATTACTATTATCTACCAAAGAAGAACAAAATGCACGGCTGGAAGCCGACGAAGCCAATAAGGCTAAAAGCGTTTTTCTTGCTACAATGAGTCATGAAATTCGCACTCCAATGAATGGTGTGATTGGCATGGCATCTCTTTTATCTGAAACTGAATTAACGATGGAGCAAAGGGACTATGCCAAAACCATCAGTACCTGCGGAGAAGCGTTACTTACAGTGATCAATGACATCCTTGATTTTTCTAAAATAGAATCAGGCAATATGGAACTGGAAGAAAGAGACTTCGATTTGCGTACCTGCATTGAAGAAGTACTGGATGTATTTGCAAGCAAAGCCGGAAAACTCGGGCTCGATCTGGTGTATCAAATAGACCACAACGTACCTGCCCAGATTATTGGTGATAGTTTAAGACTGCGCCAGATATTGGTAAACCTTGTAAGCAATGCTATTAAGTTTACAGAGCATGGAGAAATATTTTTGGGCGTTCATTTAGTAAACATAAAAAATAACGGACAACTTGAATTGCGTTTTGAAGTTCGTGATACCGGCATTGGTATACCGGCAGATAAAATGGAAAGGTTATTTAAGGCTTTCTCACAGGTAGATGCATCTACAACCCGTAAATACGGGGGCACGGGATTGGGCCTCATTATCAGCGAAAAACTTGTAGGCCTGATGGGTGGAAAAATTAATGTGGAAAGCAAAGTAAACCAGGGTACTACTTTCATTTTCACCATGCAGTCCACTGCCAGTTCGCAATCAACAAGAACCTATGTAACCAACCATATGATTGGTTTGGCAGGTAAACAAATATTGGTAACAGATGATAATTTAACCAACCGCAGCATCCTGAAAAATCAGTTGGAACTATGGAAAATGATTCCTGTACTGGCAAGCTCCGGTAAAGAAGCGCTTGAGATATTGGAAAAGCAAATACATTTCGATTTGCTGCTAACAGATATGCAGATGCCTGATATGGATGGTTGTGAATTAGCAACGCAGGTAAAGCAACTTTATCCTGCACTTCCCATCATCCTGCTAAGCTCGGTGGGTGATGAACAAAACAAAAAATACAAAGGCCTGTTTAATGCTATATTAACCAAGCCCATTAAACAGGAGATGCTTTGTAAACTTTTAATTAATACATTAAGAGGTAAAGCAAACTGCGGAGCAGATATTGAACCGGTTAAAAAAATACTGTCTATTGACTTTGCTATAGCACATCCGCTAAAAATTCTTGTTGCAGAAGACAACCTTGTAAACCAAAAACTCACACTTAAAACACTTGGTAAATTGGGGTATGAAGCTGATTTAGCAGTAAACGGAAGGGAGGCTATAGAAATGCTGAATTTAAAGAAATACGATCTGATATTTATGGATGTACAGATGCCGGAAATGGATGGATTGGAAGCTACAGAGTTAATAAGAAAATACCAAAAAGTTCAACCGGTTATCATTGCCATGACAGCAAATGCAATGAAAGAAGACAAAGACAAATGCCTGGCTGCTGGTATGGATGATTTTTTAAGTAAGCCTGTAAAACTGGAAAATATAACAGATACACTTTCTAAATGGGCCAACATATCCAAAGCTAACAAAACAGGCGATGAAGTTAATATTCGTGCCTGACAAATGATTATATCCCGTTTAAAAGAAACAAACCCATTGCCTGCAAAAAATACATAAATAGTATATAGGCCAATTATATATTTTTCAGTTTTTAAAATGGTGAACTATCTAATTATAGTTTACACTCCCCTTTTTTTAATCTCCATTAAACCTGCAACAATCAAACTTACCGTAGCAATTATTGACTGGTAAATGAAAAAAATTTTGCCAGATGGATTATTAAAGTAAAATTGTAATCATTATTACTTTTATTCAATCTACTGTTGCATATGAAAAGAAGTTATTACTCAGTCGGCCTCGTTATGTTGACGTTCTTCGTCATCTCTTTTTTAACGAATGTTATTGGGCCGCTTATTCCTGATATGATTACCGGATTCAGTCTCAGCCTTACATTGGTGGCGCTGCTACCCTTTGCTTTTTTTATTGCTTATGGTGTGATGTCTATACCATCTGGTATGCTCATTGAAAAATACAATGAAAAGAAAATGATGGTAGCTGCTTTTGTAGTCGCCCTGTTCGGATCGTTGATACTGGCTTTGTTTCCAAATTATTTGTCAGCGGTATTTTCTCTTTTCGTGATTGGTTGCGGTATGGCGATGCTACAGGTGGTGATCAACCCATTGTTGCGCACAGCAGGTGGTGAAGAACATTATGCATTTTACTCGGTGCTGGCCCAGCTTATATTTGGACTTGCTTCTTTTCTAAGCCCTAAAGCCTATTCCTTTATGGTAGCAGGACTTGGCAACGAAACCACCGGTAGTGCATTCTTTTCCCTCTTTAAAAAATGGGTACCTGCGAACCTGCCGTGGATTTCGTTGTACTTTTTGTTTGTAGTTATTTGCCTGCTGATGATCGTTGTTATACTCTTATCGAAGTTTCCAAAAGTGGTGCTGAACGCCGATGAAAAAGCAGGCCAATGGGCAACGCATGTACAGTTATTTAAAACCCGGAAAGTAGTACTGTTTTTTATCGCTATACTTTGTTATGTAGGCACAGAGCAGGGTGTAGCCAACTGGATATCGCAGTTCCTGTTTACGTACCATGGGCTGGACCCACAAAAAACCGGCGCTGATACGGTAGCTTATTTTTGGGGACTGATGACGGCAGGTGGTGTGTTGGGATTGTTGTTATTGAAGTTACTGGATAGCAGGATAGTATTAATTGCATTTACTACGTTGGCCATTCTTTCGCTGAGCGCAGGATTGTTTGGTTCTGCAAAAATTGCATTGATTGCTTTTCCGATGGTGGGCTTTTTTGCTTCGGTGATGTACCCCATTATATTTTCACTGGCATTGAATTCGGTTGAAGAACACCATGGTTCTTTTTCGGGTATCCTTGTAACGGGCATCATTGGCGGTGCTATTATTCCATTGATGGTGGGCTGGCTGGGAGATCATTTTGGTTTAAAGTTTGGAATGTGTTTTTTATACCTTACCATGGGTTATATTTTGAGCATCGGCTTTTGGGCAAAACCAATTATTACCAATAAAACCATCCGGATTTTTAAAAGAAAGAGTATAACACAACACACTTAAGCTAACATGAACGATCAAAAAATTATAGGAGTTGATTTTGGCGCAACCAATATCAGGGCTGGGCTGGTGCATGGCGATCAGCTTTCTGCAATCAAATCAAAA
>JAYUBR010001142.1:0-3664 GCA_043740775.1 Ferruginibacter sp.
GACTTTTGAACGCTGACCTATAAAAATTTTATCGGGTGTGGCAGCAGCCCAATGCATCAATCGTTCTGTAAGCCGGTAAGGGTATGGTTGCAATGGTACAGCCGATAGCAGTACAATGCTACCGTCGGGTCTTACTTCTTTTTTAATATCAATTGGGATGGTGCTCACTTTACGGAATGAAAAAGCCGCCGCATCACTTAAAGCATCCTTATGCTTATCTGTACTATTCATCTTAAAATATGCTTTTCAATTGTGTAACTATTGTCATAATTTATTTTCACCATTTTTGTACAATGTCATTTAGTTAATATTTTCTATTGCCTCCTTTTCGATTGCTGTCCTTTAGGGCGAGGCAATTTATGGAGCGTGCAATTCAAGCGAAGGTATTGTCTCCATCGGCCACTTTTAAAATTCATTTCCTCTCCCCTTAAATGAGGGAATTTATTCACCTGCTTTTTTTGCTTTACCTTCTAAAAATTGTTTCATTCTTTCTTTTGCCTCCGGTGCATCTGCTGTAGTGGCTGCAATCGGGCTTTCCATAATCAGCGCCTTGATCCTGCGCCCCTTCGGTGATGCGTGGCAGTGCATGCATCAAAGCATAATTAGTAACACTTGCATTGCCACAAATTTGCGCACCATCAAAATTTCTCCTTTTAGTTCTGTATGTATGGGCGCCGGGGTTATTTCCATAAATTTACCATTTGATAGGTTCATATAAGTGACCCATAAAAAAGGGGTGACAGTTTTTTTACAAACTACCACCCCTTTCTAAACTTCAGTAAAATGCATTAATATTTTTGAACTACATTATAAAAGAAAACCGTGGGTGCGCCCTCCACTCCTGCTGCGGTCATCTTATCTTTCAGATCTTTCGAGCTAAGAAATGCTTTAGCTTTTTTAATATCACTCACAGCAAAAACAATAGATACCATATGGTTGTCGCCAATGCTGTATCCTAATGACCTGTCTATAAGACCGGCATCCATCCTTACCTGTTTGTGACTGTCAAATTCTTTTTTCCATGCATCCCAGTCTTTTACTTTATGTGTCATCCTTAAACGGATTTGTGAATTGGCAGAAGTATCCACCATCTGCACATCCACATAACTAATTGTTGGGGCACCCAGTACACCACTCTTTTTCATGGTTTCTTTTAAATTTGGCAACTCAGTAAATACTTTTGCTTTGGCAGCATCATCCATGTGCAAAGCCACCATTACCATATTGGAATCATCCAAACCTCTTGATACTACATAATTGTGCAGTCCATATGCCTGGCGAAGAGAATCATGGGCATCATACATCGGTTTCCATTTAGCATAGTTAGCCACTTTATGTGTAATGACTAATACATTTGGGGGTTTGGTGGCAGCAGCCGGTTCGGAGGTTTTTGCAGGAGTAGTTACAGCAACGGCCGTACTGGAATCTGCTGCTGTAGTGGATTCATCTGCTTTCTTTTCTCCCGAATTACAGGAAGAAATAAAAAACAGCATGCATGCTGCAATACTAACTGTTGCTAAAAATCTTAATCGCTTCATTTTTGATAAGTTTAAGTAATTGAAAAAATTGCCGGAGAACTTATAAATTTAATTTTTATTATTCAGCAATGCAAGGAAAATGCAGGTTTGTTTTATTTTTGCCAAAGGCTTCCATTCACAGAAATAGAGTTTGAGCAAAATGCAAAACCTTCCTGTTTTTCAGGAGATCAATTAGGGCTTCGTCCGCTGGTTCCGCAATAACGAACCACAGTTTGTACAGAATAGTTACCCTATTTTAATGCGTACCAAACACAGCAAAAAAATTATTCATGTACTGCAAGAACAGGCACTTTGCTTTGATAGATCAGCTTTTTTGTGTGCAATGTTTTAAACAACTTTCCAAAAAAATCATGGTACTTGGGGGCAATAATGATAAGGTCAATATCATTATCTGTAGCAAATACATCTACTGATTCATGAAAATCGTATAAATCCATAAAATAAAACGCGGGGTTAAATTCTGCCATTAAAGCCTCCATTTTATTTTTTTCCTCTTTGTATTTTTCGGTCAGTTCAATGTAATGTTTTGGGTCTACATTTAGAATATGAAGCGAAGGCTTAAAATATTGCAGTACCCTTTTTACAGTAAGCAGACAGGGTGTTTCTTCAACAAATTTTAATTCAGACGTGATCAAAGCATTTAAAATACCTTTAAACGCAGCATCTTCCGGAACGATCAATACCGGGCAAACTTCTTTTTCACTCATCAATAAAGTATTGCTGCCTGAGAAACGTTGTGCCATGGGTGTTCTGCCCGTAAGTCCCATTACTACCATGTAGGCTCGTTTTGCATACGCAAATGCAGCAAGACTATCAATAAATTTTTCTCCCGATTCCAACTCCGTTTCAATATTACTTCCCAGTCTGCTTAATTCTTCCTGCAGGCTGGTTAGATAGTTTTTAGCGGTTTCAATACTTTCGCCATGTGTATAATAATGGTACAATATAAGAGTAGCATCGGCCCTGCCTTTATACATATTGGCTGCATAATGGGCAGCATTCAATGAAGTTTGCGAAAAATCGAGGGGAATAATTATGTTCATCATAACAAGAAAGTTTATACAAAATAATTATAAAATTAAGTATTTCAATATTTAATTTTATAAGTTTAAAATTTATGCAGTAAAAACTTCAATAGTACAAAAACTAAATTTAAACACCGCTTGCAATTGCATCTATAAAAAGGTATATTTATTAAATTTTAATTACAATTTTATTTATGAAAAAAATAAGAATTTTATCTATTGACGGCGGCGGTATAAGAGGAATAATTCCGGGCACTATTCTTATGGAACTGGAAAAAATTCTGCAAAAGATGGATAACAACAGCTCCTGCAAACTCGGTGATTATTTTGATATGATTGCAGGAACCAGCACCGGTGGTATTTTGGCGTGTTTGTATTTAGTGCCTGGTGAAAATGGCAAGGCTAAATACTCAGCCCAGGAAGCACTTGACCTGTACTTAAAAAAAGGCCATATTATATTTGACCGCTCCTTAATGGAAAAAATAAAAAGTGCCAGCGGTATTATTCATGAAAAATTTTCCGGCGAGCCGTTAAGCGGTTTATTAAAACATTATTTTGAAGAGGAAACACTTGATCATTTTATTAAGCCAAGCCTCATCACCTCTTATGAAATTACTGACCGCAACGCTATTTTTTTTACCAGCACAGATGCACGTGAAAATGCATTGTATAATTTTAAAGTGAGAGACGTAGCAAGGGCTACTTCCGCGGCACCTACTTATTTTCCGCCTGCGCATATTGAATCTGTTTCGGGGCAATCCTTTACCCTGGTAGATGGTGGCATGTATGCCAATAACCCGGCCCTTTGTGCATACGCGGAAGCCAGGAAAATTGAGTTCTCAAAATTTTTAAACGACCCGGATAAAACGGATAAGCCATCAGCAAAAGATATGATCATTCTTTCGTTGGGTACCGGATCTGTTAAGAAGAAATACAGCTATAAACATTTTGAACATGCGGGAGAAATACAATGGCTGGAACCTGTAATTGATATTCTTATGTCGGGCAATTCAGAAACAGTATCTTACCAGTTAAAACAAATGTTTCTTACGCTTGATAAGGAAAACCAGACCAACTATTACCGCCTTGAGCCCGGCTTAA